>JALYQJ010000422.1 GCA_030855875.1 Acidobacteriota bacterium | reverse complement strand
CGTGCCGATTGCGCTCGGCGGCGTTGTGTTTTTCGTGACGACGAAAATTCTCGGCGTGAGCGAAATTGATAAAGTTTATAACACTTTTGCGCGAAAATTGGGGTTGAAAAAATAAATCTACATTTATTCGTTTTCCAAAGCAGTAATTTTCTCGACTCTTCCGGCGTGTCGTCCGCCCGCAAAATCAGCCGCAAACCACGCTTTGACGATTTTCGGGATTTCGGCTTCGGGGATGACGCGCGCGCCGATTGTCAAAACATTCGCGTCATTATGCTCACGGGCGAGCCGCGCCGTTTCTTCGTTCCACGCCTGCGCTGCGCGAACGCCGTGAATTTTGTTGGCGGCAATCGCCACTCCGATTCCCGATCCGCAAACCAGAATTCCCTGCTCGACTTCGCCTTTTGCAACGGCTTCGCCGACCTTTTGCGCGTAATCCGGGTAATCAACCGAATCAAGCGAGTTCGTGCCTAAATCTTCGTATTCGACACCGATTTCGTCGAGTGTTTTTTTTAACTTTTCCTTTTCTTCAAACCCCGCGTGGTCACTGGCAAGTGCGATCTTTCCTGTCATTTGTTTTGTCCTTAACTGCAATTTACATACTTCCGACTTTTGATAAATTGTAGTCTTTTAAACCAAAAGCGCAAAGAATAAAAGATATGTTATTTCATACAATTCGCCGATTAAAGATTATTTACGCCGACAACTTTACCAATCAACCGCGAAATATTTTACAATGAAATAAGGGAACAAATGATTTCAAAAAGCCTCACAACCAGAGAAGTCGCGCGCCTTTGCCGCGTCAGCAACGCGACGGTCAAACGATGGGAAGACGCGGGATTGATAAATTCCGAGCGCACGAGCGGCGGACACCGGCGTTTTCGCGCCGAAGAAGTCGCCCGCTTCCAACGCGAACAAAATCTCGGACTAAAATTGAAACACGGCGATGAATCAGTCGTCAGAGCCGGAGCGCGGCGCACGGAAAACGGTAATCATTCTGATTCGTCACTTTTTCATTCGCTCGTTGCCGGAGCCGAAGCGGAAGCGGCGAACGGTTTGATCGCCGCACATCTTCACGGCAATCCGCTGACCGATATTTTTGACGATTTAATTTGTCCGGCGATGAATCGCGTCGGCGAACTCTGGTATAAAGGTGAGTTGAGCATCGCGCAGGAACATCTCGCCACGCGCACCGCGCAATATGCGATTCACACATTGCGGCGAGTGCTTACCGTTCCCGAAATGACCGGCGAACTGGCGATGTGCTGCGGCATCGAAGGCGATTTTCACGATTTGCCGTCGCATCTGGCGCAGATGACGATTGAAAACGAAGGTTGGGAAGTTCTGAATTTCGGCGCGAATATGCCGCTTCATTCGCTGACCGAAGAAGTTCTCCGCCATTCGCCGGAACTGATTTGCGTTTCCGCAACGCTGATCCCGGACATCGAACGCATTTCGCGCGATTATAAAGATTTTCGGGAACGCATCGGAAAACTGAAAATTCCGGTCATTGTCGGCGGCAGAGCATTTTCCGACGGGCAGATTCGCAACCGTTTTCCCGCCGAATTTTATGCCGAATCCTTCAAAGATGTCGCCGGATTCGTCAGAAATATTCCGCGAAAATAACGGGCGCAACTTTAAAGCAACGGTTTCGCCGAAATGACGCATCTACAAAACCAAAAGCGAAGTTGTTTTTATTTGTATTTATTTGTGCCGAATTTGTTAGACCAAGACAAAAGCCTTATAATTCCGAAAGATTTCCGAAGCCGAAAGATGAAGTTCGCCGCCAAATCATTTTTTCTATTTATTTTTCTAGTTTTCTGCCCGATTTTTGTATCGGCGCAGGACTTTTTGCCGGAACTCGTCAAACGCATCAAACCTTCGGCAGTCGCTATCGAAACATTCGACGTGCGCGGCAATACGCTTTCGCGCGGCAGCGGATTTTTCGTCGGCGCGAATCGGATAATCACCAATCGCCACGTCATCGAAAAAGCCGCCCGCGTCGAAATTCATTTGATGGACGGCAAGAAATTTCCGGCGAAAGGCGTTTTAGCGATTGACGGCGAAGGTGATCTGGCGATTTTGCAAATTGATTTGCCGCCGCAAACTGCCGTCGCGCCGCTGCCGATTTTGCGAACCGTTCCGCAGGAAGGCGAATCAATCGTGGTGATCGGAAATCCGTTCGGGTTGGAAGGCTCGGTTTCCAACGGCATCGTTTCCGCCGTCCGGGAAATTTCCGGATACGGCAAAATCATTCAAATCACCGCGCCGATTTCGCCCGGCTCAAGCGGTTCGCCGGTCGTTAATATGTTCGGACAAGTGATCGGCGTAGCGACTTTGCAGGCGGCGGAAGGTCAGAGTTTGAATTTCGCCGTTCCGTCGGAAAGAATATCGCAATTAAAAATCGGCGAACTGCAAACTTTTTCTGCCCTTAATACCGCGACGCAGCAAAACAAACGCTCCGCCGCGCAGAGTTTTTACTCGCAGGGCTTGGGAATTTTATCGCGTGACGATTATGCCAAAGCGGTAACTTTTTTTGAAAAAGCGGTCGAGATTGATCCGAATTACGCCGAAGCGTGGTATCAGGCGGGATTTTGCTACGGAATGCTCGGACGGCACAACGACGCGCTCAAAGCCTCGAGGCAAGCGGCGAAACTACGCCCGAACTGGTCGGAAACTTTCGTCAACATCGGCGCATCGAGTTTTGCACTCGGACAATTCAAAGACGCGGCTGAAGCGTATCGGACGGCGACAAAATTAGACGAAACGAACCCGGAAACGCAATACGCTCTCGGTTTGAGTCTCGGAAAATTAAATCGCACGGACGAGGAAATTCTCGCCTACAAACGCGCCGTCGCCATCAAACCCGATCACGCCAACGCCTTTGAAAAATTAGGTTTGGCTTATTTCAAACAAAAGCGATACGCGGACGCGGCGCAATCGTTCGAGCAGTTAAAAACCTACAAACCCGACGCGAAAACTTATAATTATCTCGGCGAAAGCTATCTCGAAAGCGGCAAAGCGGCGGAAAGCCTCGACGCTTTCAATAACGCCGTCGGCTACAATCCAGACTTCGACAAAGCCCGCTACAATCTCGGACGCGCCTATCTCAAACAAGGCGACCGCGATTCCGCCAACATCCAATACGAGATACTGAAAAATGCCAAATCAGATTGGGCGGACAGGCTTTATGTTTTGATAAATCCCTAAAATCCAATTTTAATAATCAATCGGCGGATCGTTCTCGTTGGCAGGTTCTCCGTTTTTATCCGCGCCGCGCAATACGCCGTCAATATCCATATAAAAAGACCTCGTTCCGGTCGCGCCGTATCTTTCGGGAATTGCAGAAATCTTGAAAAAAGCCGGAGTCGTAGACGTTCGGACAACACTCGTTAAAGTGTAGCGATAACCGTGAATTGCGCCGCTTGCCAGCATTCGACCAACTAAACCCGCCGCGGAAAGTTCCTTGAAATTACCGAAATTGCCGTTTCCGGTGGTTGCCTGAAAAGTCATTTGCGCGCTGTGTATATTTCGCAAATCCGAGATGACGCATTTTTCGCTTTCGTAAGCAAGACACCAATCAATCCACGGGTCGGCTGCCGTCGCCAACGCGCCGTTTTTGTCCGCGCCGCGCAATTCACCGCTTTCGTCAATGTAAAAAGATCGTCTTCCGTTTTTTCGATAGATGCGCGGAGTGGCGGTGATAGAATATCGCGGCGGAGTTGTGCCGCCCGTCCAGTCGGTTTTATTAAGCGCGAAGGAATAACCGTATTTCTCGCCCGAAGCTAATATCTCGTCAATCCAACCCGCTTGCCGCAAATTGCTTAACGAACCGTAACTTCCGTTGCCTATCGTAGCTTGATAAGTTGCTTGTGCCGATTGAATTGTCCGCAAAGCATTAACAACTAATCGCTCATTAAAATAACGGGTGTTGTTTAATTGAGCAATGTTGTTATTGACGGCGAATTGAGAAAAAAGTAGTAAACAGAGTAAAAAGGAAATTAAGTTTTTTTGCGACATATTTTTACGGGCGGGTTAAATTTGAGAATAGCGGATTTCCTTATTAACTCTAACAAATATGTCTTTCGCTTGACAATCTTTTTTCTCAGGGTGTTTCCGGCTTTCTGTTTATCAAACTCGCCGTAAAACCCGCGCCGAAACCGTTGTCAATATTGACGACCGTGACGTTTGAAGCACACGAATTGAGCATTCCTAACAGCGCGGCGATTCCGCCGAACGACGCGCCGTAACCGATGGAAGTCGGAACGGCGATGACCGGAACTTTGACTAATCCGCCGACGACCGACGGCAGTGCGCCTTCCATTCCGGCGACGACGACGACGACGCGGGCGTTTTGCAAAATTTCCCTTTCCGATAAAATTCGGTGAATTCCCGCCACGCCCGCGTCCCAGATTCTTTTTACTGTGTTGCCCATCGTTTCCGCCGTCAGCGCGGCTTCTTCAGCGACCGGAATATCGCTCGTTCCGGCAGTAACGACGGCGATTTCGCCCGCGCCGCGTTCGGTTTTATCACGAAAAAGCCTGATAATTTTCGCCGATTCGTGCCATTCGGCATCGGTTCGGACGTTGCGGATTTCGCCGAAAACATCGGCGTTCGTTCTCGTTATCAAAACATTCGGGACGCGCTCGACGAGCT
>JALYQJ010000118.1 GCA_030855875.1 Acidobacteriota bacterium | reverse complement strand
GAATAACTTATTATGATTTGATCATAGCAGGTGTGGTTATAGGCATTCTGCTCGGATTGATACCTTTGATTTTGGGAATTAAAAAGAAAAACAGAAAATACGGAATGTATGGTTTCGTCGGTTCAGTAATCGGCGGCGCGATTACGCCGATTATTTCAATCGTCGTCGTCTCGGTTTTCACTTGGTTGATTTTGCGAAAACCAAAAAACAAACCGAAAAACGAACCGATTGAAGTCAGAGTGGTGAATGAAAATCCAATTGACGTTAAAGTTGATCGCTCCGAAAATCAATAGTTTTCCTTGTCTATGTCAACTTTTATTCACGAAAGCGCCGTCGTCAGCCCGAACGCCCAAATCGGCAAGGACTGTTATATCGGCGCGTATTCAATCGTCGGCGACCGGGTTAAATTGGGCAAAGGCGTTCGGCTCGATTCGCACGTCGTCGTCGAAGGCGAAACGACAATCGGCGACGAAACGCGCGTTTATCCGTTCGTTTCCATCGGGCTTGCGCCGCAGGATTTGAAATATAACGGCGAGCCGACAAAGACGGAAATCGGCAAACGCAATCACATCCGCGAATTCGTTACCGTTCATCGCGGCACAAAAGGCGGCGGCGGTTTAACAAAAATCGGCGACGATAATCTTCTGATGGCGCAGTCGCACGTCGCGCACGATTGCCGGATCGGAAATGAAGTGATTATGGCAAACGCGGCGACGCTCGCCGGTCACGTCGAAATCGCCGACCGCGCCAGTATCGGCGCATACTCCGGCGTTCACCAGTTTTGTAGAATCGGTTACGAAGCGTTCGTCGGCGGCTATTCGGTCGTCGTCAAAGACGCGATGCCATACGCGGTAATTCAGGGAAATCACGCCAAATGCTACGGCTTAAACCGCGTCGGAATGAAGCGGCGCGGATATAGTAAGGAAGTAATCGAAAAACTTCATCACGCTTTTCATCTGCTGCTTTCGGCAAAATTAAACACGACGCAAGCAATTGAAAAAATCAAAGATGAAATATCAAATTGCCGCGAAGTTGATTTGCTAGTCGAATTTATCGAAACCTCAAAACGCGGTGTCATCAAATAAATCAAAGTTCAAATTTAATTATCGCTTTCTTTGTTTGAGAGTTTCCGCCACGTCTGCCAACGGAATGTTTTTTTCGACGAGTAAAACAAGAAAATGATAAAGCAAATCGGCGGCTTCCGCCTTAAATAATTCCGCGTTATCGTCTTTGGCTTCGATCACGAGTTCGACTGCTTCTTCGCCGACCTTTTGCGCGATTTTGTTGATTCCCTTGGCGAAAAGTTTCGCGGTGTAGGAATTTTCCGACGGATTTTCTTTGCGGTTTTTAATTACTTTTTCCAGTTCAAAGAGAAAATCGTTTTCTTCGCTGTTTTGCCGTTTCGCGCCGGAATTTTCTTCGCCGAAACAGGTGTCCGCGCCGGTGTGACAAACCGCACCCGCCGGATTCGCTTTTATCAAAATCGTATCTTCGTCGCAGTCAATTAAAATTTCCCTAACGTATAAAAAATTTCCGCTCGTTTCACCTTTCGTCCAAAGTTTACGGCGCGAACGCGAAAAAAATGTAACCTTCTGCGTCTTTTCAGTTAATTCAAACGCTTCGCGGTTCATAAAGCCGAGCATCAAAACTTTGCCGGTTTCAAAATCCTGCACAATCGCCGGAACAAGCGCGTCGGCGTATTTTTCGTAATCAATTTTCATATTCTCACTTCGATTTTCCGCTCGCGCAGATAGCTTTTCAGCGCGGGAATTTCAATTTCCCGAAAGTGGAAAATGCTCGCGGCAAGTGCGGCATCGGCTTTTCCGGTTTCAAAAACTTTCGTAAAATGCTCCATCGTTCCCGCGCCGCCCGATGCGATTACCGGAACATTGACCGATTCGGCGACCAGCCGTGTGAGTTCAATTTCAAAACCGTTTCGTGTTCCGTCGGCGTTCATCGAAGTCAAAAGAATCTCACCCGCGCCAAGTTCAACGCCCTTTTTTGCCCACTCAATTGCGTTCAAATCGGTTTCAATTCGACCGCCGTTTAAAAAAACCTTCCAAACATCGCCGACCTTTTTCGCGTCAATCGCCAGCACTACGCACTGCGAACCGAAATTTTTCGCCGCGTCGGTTAAAATCAGCGGGTTTACAACGGCGGAAGTATTGATCGAAATTTTATCCGCGCCCGAATCGAGTAAAACTTCTATGTCTTCAATCGAATTAATTCCGCCGCCGACCGTAAACGGAATATTTATTTCACGCGCCGTTTTTTTTACGAGTTCGCTCAAAGTCCGGCGTTTTTCATTCGTCGCCGTGATGTCGAGAAAAACGAGTTCGTCCGCGCCTTGTTCGCTATAAATTTTGGCGAGTTCGACGGCATCGCCCGCGTCGCGCAGATTGACGAAATTTGTGCCTTTGACGGTGCGCCCGTCTTTTACGTCAAGACACGGAATGATTCTTTTAGCTAACATTTTGTAATTCTTGCAGCGAAATTTTTTCTTCGTAGATTGCCTTGCCGATAATCACGCCCGCGCAGCCGATTTTTTCGAGTTCGTAAACGTCTGCAATTTTAGAAACTCCGCCCGACGCGATTAATTTCAGATGCGGCAATGCAGACAAAATTTCCGCGTAAAGGTCATTTGCCGAACCTTGCAAAAGTCCGTCTTTGGAAATGTCAGTGCAGAAAACCTGCGTCACGCCTTTTGCATAATAGCTTTTCAAAAACTCGATGATTTCCAAATCAGTCGCCGTTTGCCAGCCGTTTATCGCCAGCATTTTGTCTTTTACATCCGCGCCGAGCAAAATCTTTTCGCTGCCGTATTTTTCAAGCCAAGCAAAAAACTTTTCCGGCTCTTTGACCGCAACGCTTCCGATGCTCGCCATCGCCGCACCCGCGCTGAAAACCGAGTTTATATCTTCGACAGTTTTAATTCCGCCGCCGAAATCAATCGTTAAATCAGTTTCGCGCGCAATCGTTTCCAACACATTTAAGTTTGTAACTTTACCGTTTTTCGCGCCGTCCAAATCCACGATGTGCAGACGTTTCAAGTTGTTTGACTCAAATTCTTTAGCGATCTCCAAAGGATTTTCGTTGTAAATTATCTTTCGCGCAAAATCGCCCTGCGACAAACGCACACATTTGCCGTCAATCAAATCTATCGCGGGAATTATTTCAATCATATCTTGAGAAAGTTTTGCAAAATTCGCTCGCCGACCGCGCCGGATTTTTCCGGGTGAAACTGGACGGCGTAAAAGTTTTTATAATTTACCGCCGCGCTGAATTTCGCGCCGTAATCGCACATCGCAACGGTTTCGCTGCCGGATTCGACGTAAAAACTATGCACGAAATAAACGTAGGAATCCTCCGCGATTCCGGCAAAAAGCGGCGATTTCAAATCGAAAATATTATTCCAGCCGATTTGCGGAATTTTTAGATTATCGCTCTCAAATTTTCGCACTTTATAGGGCAAAATTCCCAGACAATTGGTCGCGTTTTCATCGGAAAATTCGCATAAAAGCTGCATTCCGAGACAAATTCCTAAAACCGGCTGTGTTAAATTGACGATAGTTTCATCCAGATTTCTTTCGCGCAAAAAACGCATCGCGCTCGACGCTTCGCCGACACCGGGAAAAATAACTTTATCAGCCGCCCGCAAAGTTTCCGCATCGTCGGAAACAATCGGTTCGACTCCCAACCGATTGAGTGCGTTTTTTACCGACTCGACGTTTCCGGCATTGTATTTTACGATGGCAACTCGCATAAATTAAAAATT
>JALYQJ010000323.1 GCA_030855875.1 Acidobacteriota bacterium | reverse complement strand
GTGATCCGAAAACCTATTATATGGGAACGACGGGCGGCGGTTTGTGGAAAACCGACGATATGGGAATCAGTTGGCGGAATATCTCTGATGGTTTTTTTAAAACCGGCTCGGTTGGTGCTGTGGCTGTCGCCGAAAGCGATTCGAATGTGGTTTATGTCGGAATGGGCGAACACGCCGTTCGCGGTGTGATGACGCATCACGGCGACGGCGTTTATAAATCAACCGATGCCGGAAAGACCTGGAAAAAGATCGGTTTGGATTTAACCCAGCACATTTCGCGCATTATAGTTCATCCCAAAAATCCTGACCTGGTTTACGTTGCGGCTCAAGGTGCTTTATACAGTAAATCTCAGCAGCGAGGCATTTTTAAGTCAACCGACGGCGGAGCGACGTGGAAAAACACCTTGTTTGTAGACGACAAAAGCGGCGCGGTCGAATTATCTATGGATATGAATAATCCACGGATTATGTATGCCGCGATGTGGGAACACGGTCGTCTGCCGTGGAAGGTAATCAGCGGCGGTCCGGGAAGCGGTTTGTATAAATCAACCGACAGCGGCGAAATGTGGGAGAAAATCAAAGACGGATTGCCTGAAGAAATGGGCAAAATGGCGATTGCGGTCAGTCATTCCAATCCCGAAAAAGTTTACGCTTTGATTGAAAGTGATACGGAAAAAGGCACGGGCGGCTTGTTCGTTTCAAATAACGGCGGAAAAAAATGGAGCCGAATTTCCGATGATAAAAGACTGACGCAAAGAGCGTGGTATTACATCGAATTATTTATTGATCCGAAAGATGAAAACACCGTCTATGTTTTGAGCGCGCCCGCGCTGCGTTCAAATGACGGCGGAAAAACTTGGGAAACTTTGTCCGGCACACACGGCGATTATCACGATTTATGGATCAACCCCGACAATCCGAACAATTTTGTCATCGCCAATGACGGCGGCGCGGCGATCAGCTTCAATAAAGGCAAAACGTGGAGTCCGCAAAGCAATATGCCGACGGCGCAGTTTTATCGGATCAATGTTGATAATCAATTTCCGTATCGTATCTATGGCGGACAGCAGGATAACACATCCGTTTCCATAGCCAGCCGCGAGTTCGGCAGCGGCGGAATCACGACCGAGAGCTGGACGGCTTCTGCCGGCGGCGAAAGTGCTTTTGTCGCATTCGATCCCGATAATCCGACGATTGTCTTGGGAGGAAGTTATCAGGGAACTATCGAAGTTCTGAATACGAAAGCCAAAGCCGGCACGAATATTATGGCGGCACCGATTCAGTATCTTGCGATGGATGCCAAAGATTCAAAGTATCGTTATAACTGGAACGCGCCGATCATTTGGAGCAAACACGAACCAAACACTTATTATCACGGCGCACAATATTTGCTGAAGACAAGTGATTTGGGCAAAACCTGGAAGGAAATTTCGCCGGATCTAACCAAAAATGAAATGGAAAAACAGGGAAAAGGCGGCGGACCGTATACGAATGAAGCGGTCGGAGCGGAAAATTACGGAACGCTCAGTTATGTTATTGAATCGCCATCTGAAAAAGGCGTGATCTGGACGGGCAGCGATGACGGTTTGGTTCATTTAACCAGAGACGGCGGCGCGAATTGGAAAAACGTCACTCCGAAAGGACTTGCGGAATGTTTGATCAACGCGATTGAGATTTCGCCGTTTGATAAAGGAACGGCATATATCGCTACGACTCGATATAAGTTTAACGATCACGCTCCGGGTTTATACAAAACGACGGATTACGGAAATACCTGGTCGAAAATTGATAACGGAATTCCTTCCAATGCTTTTACGCGCGTCGTGCGGGAAGACGAAGTTAGAAAAGATTTACTGTTTGCCGGGACCGAACTGGGCGTATTTATATCCTGGAATGGCGGAAAAGACTGGTCGCCGTTTCAAATGAATTTGCCGGTATCTCCGATAACCGATTTGAGAATTCATCAGGGAAATTTGATTGCGGCAACTTCAGGAAGATCGTTTTGGATATTGGATGATTTAAGTTTAATTCGTCAATACAAAAAAGAAACTGCTCCGTTTTCGATTTACCGACCCGGAAACGCATATCTCGTTAACGGTTCGAGCGAATTAAATGAATCTGAAGAAGAATTTACCGGAGCGAACAAATTTCGCGGAGTGAATCCGGCAAACGGCATTGTCGTTTACTACAATTTGCCAGAAATGAAAAAAACCGACGAACTTTCGCTGGAGATTAAAGATGCTCAGGGAAATATCGTCCGAACATTTTCATCAAAGGCAGATGAAAAATTCAAAAAATACGACGGCGGACCGCAGGCGGAACCGCTCTTGTCGAAAGCCAAAGGACTAAACCGATTCGTTTGGGATTTGCGGTATTCTACGATGCCGGGTGTGCCGAATGTTTATATTGAAAGCAACTACGCCGGACACAAAGCGATTCCCGGTAAATACGTTATTACCGTGAAATCGGGCGGGCAGACGGTTTCGACTGAAACAGAGATACTTTCAAACCCGCTATACTCGACCAATCCCGCTGCGTATAAAGAATTTCATCAATTGATGTCCGCGATGGAAAACGAACTGACTTTAATGCATCAAACGGTCAACCGCCTTTTTGAAAAACAAAATCAACTGAAAACTATTCTCGATTCGTTGCCAGCCGGTGAAAAATTCAACGTCATTAAGAAAGAAGGCGATGGATTGCTCAAAAAAATGAAGGCGTGGGATGAAGAAATGGTTCAGCGTAAATCAAAGGCGTATGATGACGTAGAAAACTTTCCGAATAAGTTTACCGCCAACTATCTGTTTCTAATCAACCAGACCGAAAGCGATATTCCAAGAGTGAATCAGCCTTCGCTCGACAGACTTAAACAGCTAAACACCGAATGGTCTTCGTTAAAATCACAAGCGGATGAAATTCTTGTCAAAAATATCCCGACGCTGAATAAAATGCTGTGGGACGCGGGAATCGGTGCGATCTGGAAGGATGAGTAATATATAGTTCTAAAATCGCAGTATTTTATCCGCCGCCGGTTTTATCCGCTTTTGCCGCGCAGCGGGCGATTTTCTTAAACAACGTGAGTTCTGGATAAGCAAAAATAAAAAGTAATAGCCACAAAAAGGCACAAAAAGCCCAAAGGAAGAATTAAAAAATCTTTTATTGTGCATTTTGTGCCTTTTTGTGGCTATTCTTATCTTTTCAGCCTTATTCCGAAATGACGCTAAATAGCAACTCGATAATTTAAGCAAATCCGAACTTCAAACAAAATTTAAAATAATCATTGACAGATATAAACATTTATTATAATCTTTCGTCTAACATAAATTATGTTAACAAACACCGCGACAACTAATATTAATTACACGCTCCTTTCGGCGGCATCATTCGGTGTGTTTATTAGTATTAATATCATCATTATCATTGGCAGCGTAAGATGATGAGCATTTGAAATTATTTTAGTTTTCAAAATCATCATCCGAATCAAAGGGTGATGATTTTTTCATTTGAGCGATAGGAAATTGGAAATGTTATGGAATCATTAGCGAATACTACTGCCGCAACTCTCGCAACTCAAGTGTTGTTTGGACACGAAACCGTGCAAAAATCTCCACGCGGTGCGGAGATTCTCGTCAAAGGCTTGATAAAAAACGGCGTTGATACAGTTTTCGGACTTCCGGGCGGCGCGGTTTTGCATATTTACGACGAAATTTGGCGTTTTCGCGATGAGATCAGGCACTATCTCGTTCGGCACGAACAAGGCGCGGTTCACGCGGCGGAAGGTTATGCGCGGGCGACCGGAAAAGTCGGCGTTGCGCTCGTTACGTCGGGTCCCGGCGCGACCAACGCCGTGACCGGAATTGCGACGGCTTATATGGATTCGATTCCGCTCGTCGTCATTACCGGGCAAGTTCCAAGCACGATGATCGGGACGGACGCTTTTCAGGAAGTTGACACTTTCGGCGTGACTTTGCCGATTGTCAAACACAGTTATTTGGTGAAAGACGTGCGCGACCTCGAAGCGATTATTGACGAAGCGTTTCAGATTGCCAAATCGGGAAAACCCGGTCCGGTCGTGATTGACGTTCCGAAGGATATTACGGCGATGTTGTGCGACAATCCGCGCAAACTTCACGCCGAATATTTGTTTGAAAATAAGGAAGAACCGATTGATGAAACGACGCTCAAATTGGTCGTCGAAAGGTTAATCAATGCGCGTCAGCCGGTTTTTTATGTCGGCGGCGGCGTGGTGACGGCGGACGCGGGGGACGAATTGATGCAGGTTGTCGAAATTTTGCAGGCTCCGGTAACGCCGACATTAATGGGACTCGGCGGATTTCCAACGGCGCACGATTTAAGTCTCGGAATGCTCGGAATGCACGGAACATATGCGTCAAATATGGCGGTTTCAGAAAGCGATTTGCTCGTTGCAGTCGGCGTTCGATTTGATGACCGCGTAACGGGAAAACTGGCGACATTCGCGCCGAACGCGGAAATTATTCACATAGACATTGATCCGTCGAACATCGGAAAGATCAAAAAAGCGCACATTTCATTAGTTGCCGACGCGAAAACGGCTTTGTCGAAAATCGCCGAAAAACTGCACAACGCGGATCAAACGGAAATTGCGGACGGCAAAGCGAAACGTGAAACGTGGTGGAATAAATTAAACGAGTGGCGCGATTCCGTTCCGTTTTCGTGTGAGTATTCCGCAACTGAAATCAAGCCGCAGCATTTGATCGAAGAACTTTACCGCGTAACGAACGGCGAAGCGATTATCGTCACAGATGTCGGGCAGCATCAGATGTGGGCGGCGCAGTTTTATCCGTTCAAGCGGTCGCGTCAATGGTTGACGAGCGGCGGACTCGGCACGATGGGTTTTGGGTTGCCGGCGGCGATGGGCGCACAACTTGCTTGCCCGCAACATCAAGTTGTCGCCGTCGTCGGCGACGGCGGTTTTCAGATGACGAATCAGGAAATCATCACCGCGATTCAATACAAAATCCCGCTCAAAGTCATCATTATGAACAACGGTTACTTGGGAATGGTGCGCCAATGGCAGGAAATGTTTTACGACCGCGCTTACTCGGAAGTTGACCTTTCGATCTCGCCCGATTTTGTCAAACTCGCCGAAGCCTACGGCGCACAAGGTTTACGCGCCGAAAAGCCGGAAGATTTGCGCCGCGTTTTAGAAGAAGGTTTGAGTTTCAAAGGCGTGACGATTTTCGATATTGTCGTCAGCAAAGAAGAAAACGTCTTCCCGATCATTCCGGCGGGACAGGACACGCGAAATATGATTCTTAGGTGATTTTGGATTTTGGGTTTTAGATTTTGGATTTGCTGTCGCGTAAATGCCGACAAGTCCGAAAGTTTCTAAATAAGTGTCAATCCAGAAAAAAGCTGATTTGATTGATAACGAAATTAATCCAAAATCCAAAATCCAAAATCCAAAATCGAAAAAATGCAGCATACGATTTCAATTTTAGTGGCGAATGAACCGGGCGAACTGTCGCGGATTGTCGGTCTGTTTTCGGCGCGCGGTTTTAATATCGAAACGATTTGCGTCGGCAAAACGCTGGAGGCGGCGTGGTCGCGCTGCACGATTGTGACGTTCGGCGACGACCGTGTGATCGAGCAGATTATCAAACAATGTTCGCGTCTGGCGCGTGTCCGCGAAGTCCGCGCCGTCACGAAAATGCCGCATATCGAGCGCGAAATGGCTTTGATTGATGTCAGCGTCAGCGCGGGAAGCGAGCGACAGGAAGTAATGAACTTAGTGCAGATTTTCCGCGCCAAAGTCGTGGATATTTCGCACGAAAAAATGATTTTGGAACTTTCGGGCGATTGGCAAAAGGTTGATACGTTTATCGAAATGCTCAAGCCTTTTCAGATCAACGAAGTCACGCGCACGGGTTGTGTGGCAATTAATCGGCTGTCGGGTTTTAAAACTTTGGAAACGGAAATGCAGCTTGCAACCGCTGTTGCTTAGAATTTGAAATTTTATATGAAACCACGGATGAACACAGATAAACACAGATTAAGAAAAGATAAATCTCATTGGTTTTTATCAAAAAATTATCTGTGTTTATCTGTGTCCATCTGTGGCTAAAAATTCTTATTTTTTATATTGAGGAAATTTAATGAAAGTATATTACGACAAAGACGCGGACGCGCAACTGATTAAAAACAAACGGGTTGCCGTCATCGGTTACGGTTCGCAGGGACACGCACACGCTAATAATCTGAAGGATTCGGGCGCGGATGTAATCGTCGGTTTGCCGCAGAACAGCAAATCGTGGGCGAAAGCGGAAGCCGCAGGTCACGAAGTTATGTTCACGTTCGACGCGGTGAAAATGGCTGATGTCGTGATGGTTTTAGTGCCGGACGAACTCGCGCCGACGGTTTACAAAAACGAAATCGAACCGTTTCTGACTGCCGGAAAATATCTCGCGTTCGCGCACGGTTTTTCGGTTCATTTCAAGAAAATTGTGCCGCCGTCGGACATTAATGTTTTTCTCGTCGCGCCGAAAGGTCCCGGACATCTCGTGCGGCACGAATACACTTTGGGGCGCGGCGTTCCGTGTCTTTTGGCGGTTCATCAGGACGTTTCGGGCGACACGAAAAACGTCGGTTTGTCTTACGCTTCGGCAGTCGGCGGCGGCAAAGCCGGAGTCATCGAAACGACTTTTCGGGAAGAAACCGAAACCGATCTATTCGGCGAACAGGCGGTTTTGTGCGGCGGCGTAACCGCGCTCGTGCAAGCCGGTTTTGAGACTCTGACTGAAGCCGGTTACGCGCCCGAAATGGCTTATTTTGAATGTCTGCACGAACTCAAATTAATCGTTGATCTGATGTATGAAGGCGGCATTTCAAATATGCGCTATTCGGTTTCAAACACGGCGGAATACGGCGATTTGACGCGCGGAAAACGCATTGTCAACGATCAAACCAAGTTAGAAATGAAAAAGATTCTCGGCGAAATTCAAAGCGGCGAATTCGCCGACGAATGGATGAGCGAATGCGACAGCGGCAAGCTAAATTTCAAGCGATTGGAAGCCGCTGGAGAAACGCACCAAATCGAAGAAGTCGGCAAAAATCTGCGCCGAATGATGCCTTGGA
The DNA here is from genome assembly GCA_030855875.1 of Acidobacteriota bacterium. Taxonomy (GTDB): domain Bacteria; phylum Acidobacteriota; class Blastocatellia; order Pyrinomonadales; family Pyrinomonadaceae; genus SXVE01. The sequence goes on along the minus strand of JALYQJ010000323.1, from coordinate 12,587 downwards.
TGCGGGAAAAAGTTTTGGTCAATAAACAGGTCAATTAGTAGAGAGTGGAGAGTAGAGAGTAAAGAGTTAAAGAATTTTATCTCTCTACTCTCTACTCTCCACTCTCTACTCTCTACTCAAAAAAATATGAAACAATACGATTGGAACAAAGAAGAAAAACGCACAACGACCGACGGTTACAGCCGCGAAGTCGCGGTCGGCGAAAAGCTGATGATGGCGCACGTCAAGCTCGAAGAAGGCGCGATTACCGCCGCGCATATTCATTCGCACGAAGAAATTATTTATGTCGTTTCGGGCAAATGGCAGATTAAATTGGGCGAAACGGAATTTGTTCTCGAAGCGAATCAAAGCCTCGTCGTGCCGCCGAACGTCGAACATTCGTCAGTCGCGCTTGCCGAAACGCTCGCCGTCGTCGCCACCAATTACCGTCCCGAATGGACGGACAACAGCGATTTCGGCTTGCATTACAACACGGACAATCATCTTTGGGCAGTCTAGCGATTTTAGATTTTAGATTTTGGATTTTGGATTTTGGATTTGCTCCGCTTCGGTAAGCGCGAGTCTTACCCGAATTGTTTTTAGACAACGAAAAACTTAAACATCAAACCAATCTAAAATCTAAAATCCAAAATCCAAAATCGAATTATGTCTTTTGAAAATATTGAATGGATTTGGAAAAACGGCGAAATCGTGCCGTGGGCAGACGCGACGGTTCACGTTTCGGCGCACGGGCTTCATTACGGCAGCGGCGTTTTTGAAGGTATTCGCTGTTACGAAACCGAAAGCGGCGCATCGCTTTTTCGCGTGAAAGAGCATTACGAACGCTTTCACGAATCGGCGAAAGTCTACGGTTTTACGATTCCGTATTCGGTCGAAGAATTAACCGACGCGACGTGCGAACTCATCAGCCGCAACGAATTTCAAAGCTGTTATGTGCGCCCGATTTGCTTTATGGGATCGGGAAGTTTGGGCGTTTTCCCGCGAAATTGTCCGGTTGAAGTTTCGATTATGGCTTGGAATTGGACGGCATATCTCGGCGCGGAAGGTTTGGAAAAAGGCGTTCGCATCACGGTTTCGCCGTGGCGCAAATTTCATTCGAGTATGATGCCGACGACCGCAAAGGCTTGCGGGCAATATCTGAATTCGATTTTAGCCGTCAGCGACGCTTTCGAGCGCGGTTACGACGAAGCTCTTTTGCTCGATATGAACGGAAAACTCGCCGAAGGTTCGGGCGAAAATCTGTTCGTTATTAAAGACGGCGTAATTTACACAAACAAAGCCGACGATTCGATTTTGATGGGAATCACGCGCGACGCGGCGATTGAAATCGCCCGCGAATCGGGTTTTACAGTCGATGCAAAATCGCTCGAACTCGACGATTTATTAAACGCCGACGAAGCGTTTTTTACCGGAACTGCCGCCGAGATTACACCGATTCGTGAAATTGACGGGCGTATTATCGGCGAGGGAAAACGCGGCGCAATTACGGAGAAAATTCAAACGACATTTTTCGATGCCGTCAAAGGGCGCGACGTGCGATTTACGAAATGGCTTCATCCGGTCGGACAGTTTGTGACGACGTAATTTGCTGAAAAAGGCAAAAAAAGGCGAAAAAACGCGGAAAAAGAAAATAAAAATAATGTTATCGGCAGCACAAAAAACGAGTTCGAGAATTAATTTCAACCAGACAAAAACGACAAATTTTCATCGGGCGATTCAATCTGACGCGAATTCAAACGACATTATTAAACTCGACGAAATTCAAAAAGCTGCCGAAAGAATTAAGCCTTACATTAAACGAACGCCGACTTTGCGCGACGACATTTTGAGTCGTCGTTTCGAGTCGAATTTTTATTTGAAATACGAGCTTTTGCAAAACACCGGCGCGTTCAAAGTTCGCGGCGCGTTCAATAAAATGCTGACTCTCGGCGATGCGGAAAAAAAGCGCGGCATCGTTGCCGTCAGCGGCGGAAATCACGCCAAAGCCGTCGCTTACGCGGCGCAAATACTCGGATTTCAGGCTTTGATTTTGATGCCGGAAGTCACGCCGCAAAATTACATCAGCGAAACAAAAAGCTACGGCGCGGAGGTTCGATTATTTCCGACGATGGCTGAGGCTTTCAAACAGGCGAAAGAATACGAGTGTGCCGGTCGCATCTACGTTCACCCGTTTGACGACGCGGCGGTCGTTGCCGGACAAGGCACAATCGGACTCGAAATTTTAGAAGACGCGCCGCAGGTCACGGACGTAATCGTTAGTATCGGCGGCGGCGGTTTGGCGGGCGGTGTCGCGGCGGCAATCAAATCGCAAAAATCGAACGTGAAGATTTGGGGCGTTGAAACCAAAGGCGCGGAAAGTATGGCGAAGGCTTGGGAGGCAAATCGAATCATCGAACTCGCCGAAATAACTTCGATTGCCCGAACACTTGGCGCACCGGCGGTTTCACAGCTAACCTTTGATTTGACGCGCAAACATTTGTCGGACGTAACTGTCGTTGACGATGCCGAAGCTGTGAGAGAAATGTTTTTTCTGCTCGACAACGCGAAAGTTTTAACCGAACCGGCGACTTCCTGCACACTCGCGGCGGCGGAAAGATTACGCGAAAACTTCGACGAATCGCGCCACGTCGTTGTAATTTTATGCGGCGGGAATATCGGTTTAGAAGATTTATTTCAATTGAAACAGACGAAAGAAAAGAATTTTTTAACCACAGATTTACACAGATAACCACAGATTTAAGAACGATTTAAATCGGGTTTTATCAAAGAATTATCCGTGTTCATCTGTGTAAATCTGTGGTTAAAAAATTCTTCTGCTTTGCTCGAAAACAAAATGACGTTTAACCACAAAAGCAAATCAATCACCGGCGGCGTTGAACGCGCTCCGAATCGTGCGATGCTCCGCGCCGTCGGATTTGGCGACGATGATTTTACAAAGCCGATTGTCGGCGTGGCGAACGGTTACAGCACGATTACGCCTTGTAATTTAAGTCTCGGAAAACTTGCCGATGCTGTTATTGAAACTGCAAAAAGCGAAAACTTAATGCCGCAGGTTTTTGGCACGATTACGGTTTCCGACGGGATTTCGATGGGAACGGTCGGGATGAAATACTCGCTGATTTCGCGCGAAGTCATCGCCGATTCGATTGAAACGGTTTGTCAGGCGCAGCAAATGGACGGACTTCTGGCAATCGGCGGCTGCGACAAAAATATGCCGGGTGCGTTGATAGCGATGGCGCGGCTCGATATTCCCGCGATTTTCGTTTATGGCGGGACGATTAAAGCCGGACATTTAAACGGCAAAGATTTAACCATTGTCAGCGCATTTGAAGCCGTCGGCGAATATATTGCAGGAAAGATTGACGAAGCTACATTAAATGAAGTCGAACGAAAATCGTGTCCGGGCGCGGGTTCGTGCGGCGGAATGTATACGGCGAACACGATGTCTTCGGCAATCGAAGCGTTGGGAATGAGTCTGCCGTTTTCGTCAACGATGGCGGCGGAAGACGACGAAAAACGGACGAGCGCAAAGGAATCGGCGCAAGTTTTAGCAAAAGCGATTGAAAATAATCTGCTTCCGTCGCAAATTATGACGCGAAAAGCGTTTGAAAATGCGATTGCCGTTGTGATGGCGACCGGCGGTTCGACGAACGCCGTTTTGCATTTATTGGCGATTGCACATTCGATGAAAGTTGATTTGCAAATCGAAGATTTTGAAACGATTCGCCGCAAAGTTCCGGTTCTTTGTGATTTAAAACCTTCGGGCAAATACGTTGCCACCGATTTGCACCGGGTCGGCGGGATTCCGCTGGTGATGAAAATGCTGCTCGAAAAAGGAGTTCTGCACGGCGATTGTCTGACGATTACGGGCGCAACCGTCGCGGAAAATCTCGCGGAGATTTCGGCGCAAGTTGATGAAAATCAGGATGTCGTTCGCTCGTGGGAAAAACCGCTTTACGCCGAAGGACATCTGGCGATTTTGCGCGGAAATCTCGCGGAAGAAAACGCCGTCGCCAAAATTACGGGAATCAAAAACCGCAAAATTACCGGAAATGCGAAGGTTTACGATTCGGAAGAAGACGCGATGGCTGCGATTTTAGCGAGAAAAATCGAAAGCGGCGATGTCGTCGTGATTCGCTACGAAGGACCGAAAGGCGGACCCGGAATGCGCGAAATGCTCGCGCCGACTTCGGCGATTATCGGGCTTGGTTTGGGCGATTCGGTCGGGCTGATTACCGACGGCAGATTCTCCGGCGGAACTTACGGAATGGTCGTCGGTCACGTCGCGCCCGAAGCCGCAGTCGGCGGAAATATCGCGCTTTTGCAAAACGGCGATTCGATTACGATTGATGCCGACGAGCGACTTTTGCAGGTTGATTTATCTGACGAAGAATTAGCCGAAAGGCGTGCGAATTGGAAACCGCCGCAATCAAAATATAATCGCGGCGTGATTGCGAAATACGCGAAACTCGTTTCATCCGCCAAATTCGGCGCGGTGACGGATTAGCGATAAATATAAAGTCATTAACGTCAGTGCGGGATGAGCAAAAATAAAAAGTAATAGCCACAAAAAGGCACAAAAAGCGCAAAAGGAAGAATTAAAAATAATCTTTTTTTGTGAATTTTGTGCCTTTTTGTGGCTATTCTGATCTTTTACTGATTATCCCGCACTGACGTTAAGTAGTTTGGAAACTATATTTTCCGGCGTTCCGCGCTCCCGACGAAATTTGGTGAAGAGGCATTGAAATCGTTTTGTCGTATAATCGTAAGTATTTATGCTGCAAACGTCGTCCAACACACTCGAACAGTTTAGAAATTTCGTCGGCATCAAGTTTCAGCTCTACAACAGTCTGTTTCTTTCACTGCCGTTTGACCGGATCGAGAAAACCGGAATTCTGCTTTCGCTTTTTTTAAGCGATTGCGAAGAAGGTTTCGAGCGCGGACAAAGTCCCGTGCAAATTATTGATGATTTCTTCGGCAATCACACTTCAAGCAAATCGGATAAGGAAAAAACGGATTTGCTCTTTCGTTTTGTGCAGTATGCCGAGCGGCAGGTCGTATTATTCGACGCGCTCGAAGATGCGGCGTTTCGTGAAATCAACGATTTTCAGGGAGCCGGAACGCTCAAACATCTCGAATCAACTGTTTTGCAAACCGGCAGACGCGATGCACTTTTGGAAAAATTAAACGATTTTCAGGTCAGAGTCGTTTTGACGGCGCATCCGACGCAGTTTTATCCGGGTTCGGTGTTGGGAATTATCAATGATTTGATCCGAATGATCGGCGAAAATAAGATTAGTGAAATCAACACATATTTGCAGCAGCTCGGTAAAACTCCTTTTATAAAAAAACAAAAACCGACTCCGTTTGACGAAGCGGCGAGTTTGATCTGGTATCTGGAAAATGTTTTTTACGATGCGGCGGGAAACGTCGTTTCGGATTTGAGCCGTTTTTTGGGCGAAAGCGTCGCGCCGATCAGAATGGGGTTTTGGTCGGGCGGCGACCGCGACGGCAATCCGTTCGTCAAGGTCGAAACGACGCTGGCGGTTGCCGACGCGCTGCGCCAATCAATAATTCGATGTTATCACCGCGACGCGCGACGCTTGAAAAGACGGCTCACTTTTGCCGGAGTAGAAATTATTTTGTCCGGTTTCGAGCAGAAACTTTACAGGGAAATCTCTGCGAGCGAAGAATCGTCATTCTCTAAAAAAGAAGAACTTCTCGAACCTTTGCGCGAAATCCGGCGGCTTCTGCTCGAACAAAACGACGGTTTGTTTGTTCAATCGGTGGACGATTTGATTTGCAAAGTCGAATTGTTCGGTTTATTTTTTGCGTCGCTCGACATCCGGCAGGAAAGCGACGTTCACACGCAGATTTTAGAATTGATTGCCCGTAAAAGCCGCGTTTTGCCCGAAAATTACCACGCGCTTTCCGACGAACAAAAGATCGCCGCACTTTTTAATATTCGGGAAAGCGTTGAATCGGGCGAATTTGAAGACGAGATGATTGCAGACACTTTGAAAACCATCGCCGCCGTCAAAACGATTCAAAATCGAAACGGCTCGGAATCTTGCGAGCGTTATATTATCAGCCAATGCCGGAGTGCGCTGAACGCCGCCGAAGTTTACGGTTTGTTTATTCTCGCCGGTTGGCAGCCGGAAGAAATGACGGTTGATATTGTGCCGCTGTTTGAAACTATTACCGATTTAACCGGAGCAGCAGAGATTATGCGGCAGCTTTATGAAACACCGGATTATCGCCGCCATCTCGAGCGGCGCGGAAACGTGCAGACAATTATGCTCGGTTTCAGCGACGGCACGAAGGACGGCGGTTATCTGGCGGCGAACTGGAATATTTACAAAGCCAAAGACGAACTGACGCGGCTTTCGAGAGAATACAATATCGAAGTCGTGTTTTTCGACGGGCGCGGCGGTCCGCCCGCTCGCGGCGGCGGCAAAACGCACAAGTTTTACGCTTCGATGGGCGAAAACATTTCCGATAAAGCCATCGAACTGACCGTTCAGGGACAAACCGTCAGTTCAAATTTCGGGACGGTCGAAGCCGCCCAATATAACATCGAACAATTGCTTCACGCCGGAGTTTACAATTCTATTTTCAACCACAAACAAAACACTTTTACGGCGGATGAAGCAGCGTTGATGCAGAAAATGGCTGACGAAAGTCTTTCGGCTTACGAAGAACTGAAAAATCACCGTTCGTTTACTGATTATCTGTCCGAGGTTAGCCCGCTCCGGTTTTATTCGGAAACGAATATCGGCAGTCGCCCGGCAAAGCGCGGCGATTCCAAAAAAATGGAGTTAAAAGATTTGCGGGCGATTCCGTTCGTCGGCGCGTGGAGCCAGATCAAACAAAACGTCCCGGGTTTCTACGGAGTCGGTTCGGGTTTCAAGAAAATGGAAGCGGAAGGCAAACTGGAAGAAATAAAAGCGATGTATCAACAAAATGCCTTTTTCAAAGCGTTGATGGACAATTGCGAAATGGCAATGCGTAAATCCTTTTTTCCGCTCACCGGCTTTTTGTCCGCGCATCCCGTTTTTGGCGAATTGTGGAATAAAATACACGAAGAATACGAAATCACGCGACGATTTCTGTTGTTGGTTTCAGGTAAAAGCGAATTGATGAATGACTATCCGGTCGAAAAATTATCAATTCAAATGCGTGAGCGCATAATGCTCCCTTTAACCACGATTCAGCAATACGCTTTGACGAAAATGCGCGAATCAGCCGATCAAATTTCACCGGAAACGGAAAAAGCGTTTGAAAAACTTATCGTCCGCTGCTCGTTCGGGATTATCAACGCCGGCAGAAACTCAGTTTGAGAAGCTGTTTCCAAACAGAAGAACTTTTTAGCGCAAACGAATTATCCCGGAATTGATAAAATGTCGGACGAGAATATCATTGCCCGGCTTGCCGCCAGAAGTAAATGCCGCCGATTGTCGCCGCCAGCAAAATCGCGCCGATTAAAAAAAACAAATAATTTCTCGTGCGGTCGAAAGTCGGACTGGACTCGACGTAATGAGTTTGAGCGGTTGGCTGCGAGCGTTCCAAACGATTATCGTTTTTATTGATTTCGATGATTGGTGAAACCTGCAAATCTTCCGATGTTTCTTCTGTTTCCTCTTCGATGAAAATACGCGAAAAACTGTGGTTTTCGATGATTATTTCTATGTTTTGATCGCCGTAACTCGTTTGACCGGCGGCGGCATTTTCCGGCGGCGACTGCCATTTTGTAATGGCGGCGGCTTCGCTCAAATCCATCGCGCGACCTGCTTCAAAAGCCGTCAGAAATTTTTTCTCATCGAGCGCGGCGCGAACTTTTGCCAGATATGTTTCGCAGAATCGGCGTTCGGCGGGTTCTTTATTAAACCCGATTGATTGGCTCAGATTTTCCGCCGCACCCGCCAGCTTTGCCGCCAGTTCGAGTTCTTTGCGCTGTTCGGCAAGCGCGGCGAAGCCGTTGAGCGCGTCGGTGATATTAATTTTATTTCCGACCTCGCGGGATAATTCCAAACCTTCGGCAAAATAATTTTGCGCCGCTTCGTAATCGCCTTCGTCAAAAGCGACCGCGCCCAGATTGTTGAGATTGTTGCTGACCGATTCTTTGCTGCCGATTCTTCTCAAAATCGTCAAAGATTCTTCTAAAAGCCGCCGCGCATCAGCCGGTTTTCCATCAAGCCCGACGACGATTCCGAGACACAACAGCGCGTAGGCGATTGAATAATCATCATTCAATTCGCGGCTGACTGCCAAACCGTCCGTGAAATATTTTCGCGCCTCCGCAATCTCGCCCTGCAATTGTAAAACCGTTCCCAAACCGCTGCTCGACAAGGCGATCTGCCGCCGTTCGTTTGCTGCGTTTCCTTCGTCCAAAGCTCTCCGATACAACTTTTCCGCCGCCGCGTAATCACCCTGAACGCGCATCAGAATCGCAAGCCCGTATAAAAGTTTGAAGCGCACGGCAACCGGGGAATTTTCGCTCTGCGCCAATGCCGCTTTGAGCCAGCCAACGCCTTCGGTTAAATGACTGTGGTAAATCCATAAATAACGCAGAGCCGCCGCCGTCCGAACCGCCGTTTCCGCATCGTTTTTCAATGCCCAACTAAGCGCGGAGCGAAAATTATCATTTTCAGTTTCCAGTTTTTCCAGCCACTCGACGGCTTTCTCGCCCGTCAGATGCGGATCGGCTTCTTCCGCCAGCGAGAGAAAAAAACGGGCGTGGTTTTGGTGTAAAAGTTCCGCTTCGCCGCTTTTTTCCAAACACTCCGCTGCAAATTCGCGGACGACTTCGAGCATTCGCAGACGCGCATTTCCGTCAGGCTGCTCGATGTGCGCGAGAAGATTATTTTCAATCAAAGATGAAATATTATTGAGAACGTCAAGGTTTGGTGCGTCGTTCTGAGTCCCGCCCTCAGGCGGCAATTCGTTTTCAATATCCAACTCGCTTTCATCAGAAGAAAGCACACTGAAGTGCGTAGTCAAAACGACGGACTCCGCTGCTTCAACTGTGAATCCGCCCGCAAAAACCGCCAATTGCCGAAACAAAACTTTTTCATCTTCATCAAGTAAATCGTAACTCCACTGAATCGCCCCGCGCATCGTTCGCTGCCGCGCCGGTAAATCTTTCGCGCCGCCGGTAAGCAGTTTCAGGGAGTTTTCCAGACGCTCGAAAATCGCCTGCGGTGATAATAATTTAACGCGCACGGCAGCGAGTTCGATGGCGAGCGGCAAACCGTCGAGTTTGCGGCAGATTTTGACGATCGCCGCTGAATTTTCTTCGGTTAAACTGAAATTCGGTTTGGCGTTTCGCGCCCGCGCGCCGAAAAGATTGATTGACGCGAAGGCAGTTAATTCGGCGGCTGAAAACGACGAATCGGGCGGCGGCACGGCGAGCGGCGCAACGACCGATTCCTGCTCGATGTTCAGGCGCAGCGCGACGCGACTGGTGACTAAAATTTTGAGCCATAACGCGTCGTTTAAGAGTTCCTTGAGCAACGGCGCGGCGGAAATCAACTGCTCGAAATTATCCAAAATGAGCAGTATTCGCCGTTCGCGCAAAAATCTTTTGAGAGATTCGACGAGCGTTACGCCGCTCGAATCTTTAACGCCGAGCGCGGTTGCGATTGCCGGAGCGACGAATTCCGCGTCGGTAACGGAGGCGAGTTCGATAAAAAAAACGCCGTCGGCGTAATCCGTCGTCAATTCTTCGCCGACCGTTCGCGCCAGACGGGTTTTGCCCGTGCCGCCCGCGCCCGTCAGCGTCACTAATTTCGCGCCGCCGCGCCGCAGTAAATTTTTGATTTCCGCAATTTCGCGAGTCCGACCGATGAGCGGTTCACCGCCGAATTCATTTGATGACGCGAGCGATAAAGCGTTTCGTTTCGGCTCGGCTGAAGCGTTGACGGTTAAAATTTTCCGCGAACCGGGAGAATTTTCGACTGACGGCATTTCATCATCACGCGCCGCTTTTTCGCCAACCGGCAAACGAACGTCGGCGACAAATTTATAGCCGCGTCCGGGAACGGTGACGATAAAATGATGTTCGCCTTTTTTCTCGCCGAAAATTTTGCGAAGTGCGGAGATGTGAACCGTTAAATTATTTTCCTCAACGAACTGATTCGCCCAAACCTTATCGAGCAATTGCTCTTTACTGACGATCTGCCCGCGATTTTCGACTAAAACGAGAAGCAAATCGAATGCCTTCGAATTAAGTGAAATCGTCCGCCCGTTTCGCGCAAGCCGCCGTTTTATCGCGTCAACTTCAAAATCCGCAAATAAAAATGTCTGCTCCGCCGTTTCATTCATTGGCTTTAGGAAAATTTAGGAATTTTTAGCCTTGAAATTAAGGATTTTTAGCAATCTTTCGCGCCAAACTGTGTTCGTTCAAAAGAAACTTATTCAGAAAAGCGCACCGCTGTTTTGGGAAATAAGCCGATTTTATCAGAAAACCGGAATGCAAACAACAAAATTTCAGGCAGATAAAATGAACGAACCGAATAAACGAAAAATGGAAATCACGATTGAAACGCACAGCCTGACGATTATCAGAATGCGCGGCGGCAAAAACGATTCGGCTTTTTGCGAAATTTGTCGGCGCGATGTGCAATTTTTCCCACCGGCACACGCGGCTTTGATTTTTCGCGTCAACGCCGGCTTTCTTGAAACACTTTGCTTTTCAAATCAAGTTCACACAATCGGTGAAAACGCCCTTTGCGCGGATTCGCTCGCCGATTATTTTAAGCAGGAAATTCGATACGTCGAAGATTAAAAATTTTAAGGAGCAAATAAAACTATGAAAAAACTAATCGCAATCGCAGCTTTAACCGTTCTTTCAACCTTTGCGGCTTTCGCCCAAAACGGCAAAGACGAGCAGGAAATTTTAAAGCTTAACTCGGAATACGAACAAGCCGGTTTGAAAAACGATGCGGCGTTTTTCGAGCGTGTCTGGGCTGATGATTATATCTATTCAGGCGCGGACGGGAAAACGGAAAACCGGACTCAAGCTCTGGAGTTTGTCCGAAAAGAAAAGGAAAAGCCGACTTTCAAATTGATTTCCTTAAAAAGCGACGATGTAAAAATCAGACTTATAGGCAATGCGGCTGTTGTGACGGCGAACTGGACTTCTGAAACAACGCCGATTGGCACGGAAAATGTTGAGGTTCACTTTGATAAAGGACGCTACACAATGGTTTACGAAAAACGAAACGGAAAATGGACGGCAGTTTCCGAGCATATTTCCGAAGCCCCGCACGACCGCAAATTGATGGAACAGCAGGTTCTCAAAATGGGACAGGAATACGGCAAAATGATTAAGAATCAGGACGCGGCGGCGGTTGAGCGCATTTTGGCGGACGAATATCTTTTCACGAACGAAGTCGGAAAAGTTAAAAACAAAGCGGAAGATTTGGCGACTTATAAAACGAGCGACACCAAATTTGAAATGTTTGAGGTTTCCGACCAAAAAGTGCGCGTCATCGGCAACGGCGCGGCGATTGAAACCGGAAGCGTCCGATTTAAAGGCTCGCAAAAAGGAAAGCCTTTCGACGGCAGCGAACGCTACACGACGACCTGGGTTTGGCGCGGCGGACGCTGGCAAGTCGCCGCCGATCACGTTTCGGATATTAAATAATTTTGACAAATTTGTTTCTTTCGCACACCAGCCTCCAAATTTGGTTCTGTAAAGAAACAAACAAAACCGGCGGATTGTTGGAAAATTTACAATCTGCCGGTTTTCCGAAAATAAATTTTTAGGGAGAAAAAACAATGGCAAATATATTTCAATTTGAGAGCAATCTAAAAATAACCGGCTCGTTCGGTTATGAATTTACGATGGAAATACCTATCGGCAAAAAACTCAATGCCGGCGCAACCGCTCAGGCGTTTCAAGTTACCGATAAAAAGAACGGTAACTCGATGTGGCTTGATTTTCACGGAATCGGAACCGGAGTCGGAGTCGGAAAATCAATCTTCGGCAAAATCGGAGTCGGCGGCGGACCTTCCGCGCTTCCTTCAAAGGGAAGCCCGCTTTACGGCGGACTTCTCAATATCGGTGAGGTCGAACTTGACGAACTGATTAACAAACCGGGCTTAATTATTTCCGGCAGCGCGACACCCGGTTACGGCGCGGCGATTGGTTTGACCGTCGTCATTTTCAATCCTGTACCCGCAGCTCCGTTTCCGCTGCCGCTGTCCTGGCATTCGATAGCGGTCGTCGTCGGGTTGAGCGTCGCAAGCGCAGCAAAAGGCGGTTCAGCCGGAGCGATGCAGTATTACGGAATGTTCAGTAAAGGCGAAAATTACGGATAAAACTCAAACTTTTAGTATGTCTGAACAACTCAATTCTTCGGAAATTTTAGCGCACTGGCATTACGCGCCGGACGAGTGGCGCGAGTTTGTCGAATACGAAAAAGAAGTTCGCGGCGACGAAATCGGTAATTTTTTTCAGAAAATTATTCCCTATATCGCCGCCATAATCATAGTAATGATGATTGCCGCGTTGATAAGCGGCATACTGGCGGCGATAGTTTTTGTTTTTCTGCTCGCCGCCGGTTTTCTGACGCTCGTCGTCG
>JALYQJ010000098.1 GCA_030855875.1 Acidobacteriota bacterium | reverse complement strand
CTACGCTTTCATTTGGTCAAACGAAAGCGATTTGGGTGCGTCCGTTTATCGGCGCGAATGAAGAAGTCAGACGCGACGCGGCGAAAGGGCGCGAGTTTATTCGGCGCGAGTTGGAAAAGATAAAACGCGCTCGCTTCGACACGGTTTATCTGGAAGTTTTCTGGGACGGATACGCGATTTACCCGACGCGCGTTGCCGCACAGCGTCCGGCTACAATTAATTACGGAACGGCTGAAGCGAGCGGCAGAGGTTGGGACACGCTGCAAGTTTATCTGGACGAGGCAGCGAAATTAAACATTAAAATTCACGCCTGGATTCACGTTTTTCACCAATGGAATACAAATTTGGGCGGATTGGAAAATTCGCCGATCTTTTCAAAACATCCCGATTGGGCGATGCTCGACAAAAACGGGTCGCCGCTCGTCAGAACGGAAGCCGAAGGCGCGAGGCGCGATATTTTCAAAGTTTTTGTGTCGCCTTCAAATCTCAAAGCGAGAAAATATTTGCGCGAAATCGTCGCTGAAATCGCCGAAAACTATCCGAATCTCGGCGGCATTCAATGGGATTACATTCGTTATCCGCTGCAAACCGTTGACGCGCCGTTTGATTATAATCCTTTGACGCTGATGCAATTTCAAAAAGAAACAAAGTTGGACGCGCGGAAATTATCAACCAAAGACACGCCAAAGGAATGGAAAATCTGGCAGGATTGGAAAACGCGGCAGGTGACGGAAACGGTTAAGGAATTAGCCGGAATTGTCCGCCGAAGACAGCCGAATTGGGAAATTTCGGCGGCGGTGTTTGCGAATATCGAAGAAAATCTGCGCCTCAAACAACAGGATTGGAAAGATTGGGCGAACAAAAATTACGTTGACGCGCTGCTGCCGATGCTTTACAGCCCGGATTACACAAAAGTCGAAGCGTGGGCGAAGGATTTTCGCCGCGACGTTTCGCCGAAAACGAAAATTTATCCGGCGTTGTTTATCGGACATTTTTACGATGCCGAAAATAAAAAACTCGACGGTCGGTATTTGCAGCTCACTAAAAATTATAATTTTAACGGTTTCGGACTTTTCGCCGCGCAAAGTTTGACCGACGATTTAATTGAAAAATTAGCGATGAAAAATAAGCAATAAAATAAAAATCAGCGGAAGGAATTTATAAATGATTTATCAAACGAATAAAAATCTGTGTTTTTCGGTATTTGTCTGCGGTTTAATTTTATTTCTGTCTAGTTACGGCTTCGCGCAAAATCAGTCAAAACCGGCGACTAAAATCCTTTTGATTCCGCTCGACGACCGTCCGCCGTGTCTACAGTTTCCGGTGCGAATGGGTTTAATCGGCGATGCGGAAATCGTCACGCCGCCGAAAGAACTTTTGGGCAAATTCACCGTCGCCGGACAATCCGACAAAATCATCGAATGGCTGCATAATCAGGACGTAAAGTCTTTTGACGCGGCGATTATCGCGCTCGATATGGTCGCTTACGGCGGATTGGTAGCGATGCGGCGGCACGGCGATACGACGGCGGCGGACGCGCTTAAACGAATCGCGGTGTTGCGCGACTTAAAAAAACGTGCGCCGAAACTTCCCGTCTACGTGCAAAGCGTAATTATGCGGCTTGCGCCGACCGGCGACGGTATAAATGAAAATTACCGCGAAAAAATCGCACGTTGGGCGGAAATTTCGCCGTATTCGGAATCGAAAACGGAAACTGCAAAACTCGAAAACGAAATTCCCGCAGAAGTTTTAGCCGATTACCGGCGCGCCAGAGCGAGAGATTTGCAGGTTAATCTCAAAGCCGTCGAATTCGTTCGTGACGGCACGATTGATTATTTAATTTTGTCGCAGGACGACGCAAAACCGCGTGGCATTCACGTCGCCGACCGCGAACGATTGAATGCGGAAATTGCAAAGATGAAATTAAACGATAAGATCGCCGTTCAGCCGGGCGCGGACGAAACCGCAATGCTGCTTTTGGCGCGGGCTTTGAACGAGCATCATAATTTTTCGCCGAAGATAAAAGCCGTTTATTCGTCGGAAGAATTGGCGAACAAGGCGATGCCGTATGAAGACCGCGCCTTACGCGAAACGGTCAGCTTTCATATCAAAGCGACTGATTCAAAAGAAGTCGCCGACGAAAAGAATGCGGATTTACTTTTTTACGTTTACGCATCGCGTTTCGAGCCGGGACGCGCCGCCAGTTTTGCCGCAGAAATCGCCGCGCAAATCAATAAAGGAAAACGAATTATCGTCGCCGATATTGATCCGAAAGGCGACGTGCAGGGCGGCGACCCGAAATTTACTGCCGAACTCGGACAGCGAAACCTTTTTCGTGAGTTGAACGGTTACGCTTCGTGGAACACCGCCGGAAACACAATCGGCACGGCTTTGCCGCAAGGCGTAGTTTTCGCTGCGGCGCAATCGAAATTAATGAAATCGAAAGCGGCGGCAAAGCGCATCTGGACGGCGCAAAATTGGTTTACTTTTCACCGCGTTTTGGACGATTATTATTACCACGCGCCGGTTCGAGCCAAAGCCAAAAACTACATTGTGCAGAATAAATGGAGTTCTCTCCGTTTATCGGACGAAGCGACTGAAAAAGTCGAACTGTTCAGCCGTAAATTAATGCTCGAAGCATTCGCCGAACTTTCCGGCGTTTATTTCGGAAACAATAAAAACGGCTTGCAAAAAAATGTGCGATGCGAAAAACCCGATGCGATGACCTTCGATTTGCCGTGGAATCGCACGTTCGAGGCGGAAATTGATTTTCGGTTGGTTTGCGGAAATTAGAGCATATTCAAATTCAAATAATTCAATGAAAATAAAAATTTTGTTTTTAACTATTACAGTTTTAATTTTGTCGTTCGCGTTCGTCGGCTGCAATCAAACAGCGACGAATTCGGGTAATTCTTCGGCGGGCGGCGCGGCGAAAAAGCGTATCGGCGTAAGTCTTCTGACGCGCGAGGACGATTTTTACCGCGAACTCGAAGCCGGTTTGCAGGAAGCGGCACGGCTCAATAATTACGAATTAATTATTCAAAGCGGCGACAAAGATTTGTCCAAACAGCAATCGCAGATTGACAATTTTTTAGTGCAGAAGGTTGACGCGATTATCGTCTGCCCGACCGACACGCAAGGCATCGCTCCGGCGATTGAACGCGCCAATGCCGCTCAAGTTCCGGTTTTTACCGCCGACATCGCGGCGGGCGGCGGCAAAGTCGTTTCGCATATTGCTTCCGATAATGTGGCGGGCGGACGGCTCGCGGCGGAATATATCGTCAAAGCGATCAACGGCGAAGGCGCGGTCGGGATTATCGGACAGCCCGAAGTGCAGTCGGTCGTTGACCGCGAAAACGGCTTTAAAGAGGAAATCGCTAAAAATCCAAAAATAACGCTCGTGCCGACGTTGAACGGCGGCGGTGTGCGCGACCGCGCTTTGAAGGCGGCTGATGATTTGATTCAGGGCAATCCGAATTTGAAAGCGATTTTCTGCATCAACGACGAAACCGCGCTCGGCGCACTCGCCGCGGCGGAAGGACGCGGTAAAACCGATTTAATCATCGTCGGTTATGATGCCGCGCCCGAAGCGGTGGCGAAAATCAAAGCCTCAACCGCGCTCAAAGCCGATGTCGCGCAGCAGCCGCGCGACATCGGGGCAAAAACAATCGAGGCGATCAGCAAACATTTTAAAGGTGAAACACCGGAGGCAAAAATCGCTGTCCCCGTGAAAATCGTGGATGCCGAAAGTGCAAAATGAACCAATCTATTCGGGAAAAAATCGGCGGTTTGGCAATCTTCGGCGCGATTCTGTTGGAGACAATCGTTTTTACGACGCTCACGCCGCAGTTTCTCTCGTTTGAAAATTTGGTCAATGTTGCATTGAGCGTTGCGGTTATCGGCATTCTGGCGGTCGGAATGACGTTTGTGATTTTAATCGGCGGTATTGACCTTTCAATCGGTTCGGTTGTCGCGCTCGCCGGAGTCATCGCCGCACTCGTCACGCAAAAAACGGAATTCGCTTCGCTCGGTTTCGCGGCGGCTTTGGCAGTCGGTCTGGCAAGCGGCGCGTTTAACGGCGCAATAATTGCCTATTTCCGTATGCCGCCGTTCGTCGTTACGCTCGCGGTTTTAACGATTGCCCGCGGATTGGCTTTTATTTTTTCGGGTGGTCGCTCAATCGGCAATCTGACGGAAAGTTTCTCGCATTTCGGGAAATCCGCTTTTCTCGGAATTCCCTTTTCGGTCTGGCTGATGGTTTCGATGTTCGCGCTCGGCTGGTTTTTATTACAGCACACGACTTTCGGACGCTACGTTTACGCTGTCGGCGGTAACGAGGAAGCCGCTTTTCTGGCTGGCGTAAAAACGAAAGCAGTTACGTTTCGGGTATATCTTTTGAATGGTTTACTCGTCGGTTTGGCGGCGGTGGCACTGGCTTCGAGATTAGGCGCGGGTGTGCCGAATTCAGGTCTGCAATACGAACTCGACGTGATTGCGGCGGTCGTCGTCGGCGGAACGAGTTTGAGCGGCGGACGCGGCAGTGTCGTTTCGACATTGTTCGGGGCAATTTTCATCGCCGTTTTAAACAACGGCTTGAATCTTGCCGGCATTGATACCTACGTGCAAAAGATTGTTCTCGGCATCGTAATCTTGCTTGCGGTTTTAGCTGACAAATTCAATTCCGCATTTGTTTTTCAATTTATTCGGAAACGGTAATCAAAGAAACGGGTAAATTTGCTGAAAACACAGTAAGAGCGTGTCTGAAAAGTCGGAAAAAACGTAACGCCGCCATCTTGGCGGCTGTCCTGATGGCATCCTGCCGTCAGAAACTGTTGGTATTAATTCAAGTTTCGGTTATACACGCCGCCAAGATGGCAGCGCGACAGCCGCCAAGATGG
>JALYQJ010000306.1 GCA_030855875.1 Acidobacteriota bacterium | reverse complement strand
AACGAAACGTCTTCATTTTCTCCGGTTCGGTTCGGTTCGCTTTCTTGTTCCGCAGACAAATAAATGTTTTCGTTTAACTCCGCAGTAGAGTAATCGTTCTCATCCGAAATTTGGGTGAATTTAAAGTCCTCCGCGGAATTGTTATTTTTCGTCTTCTCCGACTGAGAATTTTCTTCAAAGCGGTTCTCTCCAACAAATTCTTCGGCTTCGTCAGCAAACGATTCGGCTTCTTCGGTTTGAAAATTCTCGTATTCGGTCGGCGATTCGACTTTTTTCATCGCTGTCAGCAGTGAATTTAAACTTGTTCTCGCCGCTTCGTGCGCCGGATTCATTTCGAGAATTTTCTCAAAGCATTCGATTTTTTCGTCCGCGTTGTCGGTCAAATCGGATTTTAAGAACCACGCTTCGGTCATTTCCGGGCATTTTTGCAAAACTTCGGCGAGCATTTCGTTTGCCGCCGGACGGTCATCGGCAGACGCGGCGGCTTTTTGCAAAAGAGTCTGCGCCATTTCCTTTTGAACGTCTTTGAGAGCGTTTCGAGCGGCTTCGTTGGCGGGATTAATGCGAAGAACTTTATCGAGATGCGTTCGTTTTTCTTCGGCTGAACCCGAAACAAAAGCGAGCCACAGCCAAGCCGATTCGTTTTTCGCGTCGTAGGCGAGAGCCTGATAAAAGCATTGTTTGGCGAAATCGTTGCGCGTCGTTTTAGCCGCATCAATTCCGCGCTGCACGAAAGTTACGGCAAGCAGCGAATTCGTCGCTTTTAACCATTCGAGTGCGCGTTCGTTGGTCGGATTGACTTCGAGAACATTATTGAGAAAAATCAATAATTCCTCCGGGTATTCGCTGATCGAGGCGAGCCAAAGCCAGGCGTTTTCATTCTCCGGCTCGGTTTCGGTGACGCGCAGAAGATATTGACGAGCCTGTGCGCGATTGCCCGTCTGCGCGGCTTTGATGCCCGCTCGAAGAAATTCCTGCGCCCGCGACGAGCCTTCGGCAACAGTATTTTCAAATGCTTCGATTGTGTTAAATGGAAGTTCCGTTGTGTCCGAGTCAAACTCTAATCTCATAGATTTGATAGAAAAATTAAGGATTTATATTTAAAAAATTCAGGAAAGCTGCGAAAGAGATCCGGCGATTGTCGGAATCTTAATTCTGACTGCAAACCAGATGCCATTCGGCGAAACCGTCGCTTATTAATTTACAAATGTTCGTTTGGTAATAAAATACGGGTCGGCAGGGGAATTGAAATGAATTGAAACGAGCGAAATTTTCAGGAGGTGACAAAATTTGACACGCTTTTATTGACAAAAAGTAGCAATCACGGCGGCGGTTTTGACGGTTGAAACGACAGCGTTAAGATTGCATTGTTCAATTAGATAAAATTAATTTTCGTCAGTGCTTTGTAAATAAAAATATGACCGAAGGCATAAAAAAATTCGACGTAATCATCATCGGCGGCGGCGCAGCCGGACTTTCCGCCGCGCTCTGGTGCGACGAACTCGGACTTTCCTGTCTGCTTTTAGAAGCCGAAGCGGAATTCGGCGGGCAACTGCTCCGGGTTTACAACCGGATAGAAAATCATCTCGGAATCGAAGCGCGAAACGGTCGTTATCTGCGCGATTGTTTCGTTCGTCAAACCGAAAATCGCGGTTTTATAAGGCGACTGGAAACAAAAGTTTCGCAAATTGACGCTGAAAATAAAAACATTACATTGCCGGACGGCGAAGAATTATCGGCAAAAACTTTGATAATTGCGACCGGCGTGAGACGCAGAAAATTAAACGTCGAAGGCGAAGAGTTTTTTCGCGGCAGAGGCATTATCGAATCGGGAAAAAAAGATGCGGCGGCAGTCGCCGGAAAAACCGTCTTGATCGTCGGCGGCGGCGATGCCGCGCTGGAAAACGCTTTGATTCTGGCGGAAACGGCGAAAAAAGTTTACCTCGCACACCGCCGCCGAAATTTTCGCGGCAGAACGGAATTTCTCGAAAAGATTTTGCCGCATCCGAAGATAAAAATTTTCACCGAATCGGCGGTGCGGCGAATCGTCGGCGGCGAATCAATCGAAGCCGTCGAAATACAAAATCTGAAGAATAACGAAATACAAAATCTGCCAATCGAAGTCGTTTTAATTCGCATCGGAGTCGCACCGAACTCGGAAATTGTGCGCGGAAAAGTAGATTTGGACGCGGACGGATATATAAAAATAAACAGCAATTGCGAAACCTCCGTCAAAAGGATTTTTGCCGTCGGCGACGTTGCTAATCCGCTCGCGCCGACCGTTAGCAGCGCGGTCGGAACGGGCGCGACCGCCGCCAAAGCGATTTCTGCTTTGCTAAATTCGTAACTAAGACTATAATCACCGAAAGTTTACCCGAAAATTTGAATTTATATTCAAAGTATTTACTCTTTTTACAAGTTAAAAAAGAAAAACATTTTACTTATTCGCAGTATTTATCGGCGTTTCAGTTTCATTTACAAAACGGGAACAAAAAATGCGTTGATTTTCAGCGGTTTACTCATCAAGCAATTATTTTACAAACAATCTAAGGAGGAGCTATGAGATTTAGCATTTTAAAGACGAAAGTTTTTCTGACTTTGGTGATGATGCTTGTTTCCGCCGTTTTTGTCGGAACTATCAATGCCCAGTCGGGAACAACGACAATTAACGGAACGGTCAGCGACCAAAACGGCGCGGCTGTGCCGGGCGCGACCGTGAAATTAACAAACCCG
>JALYQJ010000284.1 GCA_030855875.1 Acidobacteriota bacterium | reverse complement strand
AGCCTGCGCCGCAAGAGCAACCGCCCGCAAACCCGAACCGCAAACCATATTGATCGTCAAAGCCGAAACTTCCGGCGGCAAATCCGCCTTGAGCGCGGCTTGTCTCGCCGGTGCTTGCCCTAAACCGGCTTGCACGACGCAGCCCATAATCACTTCATCAACATCAGCCGGATCAATTCCCGCTCGTTTGACCGCTTCCCGAATCGCCTTCGCGCCCAAATCCGTCGCCGAAAACGGCTTTAACGCCCCTTGAAATTTCCCCGTCGGCGTTCGCGCCGCGCTGATAATTACTGCATCTTTTGTATCTGACATTTATTTTTCCTTAAAATTATTCTCTTAATATTTATAAAAATAGATTGTGTAATTTTATTCTGCCTTATTCGTAAACAAGTCGCAATTTGATGAAAAACGATTACTCACCGATGTCTTCGTTCCAAATTTCAGGATTCGCCCTGATGTAATCGCCGAGCATTTTTATACATTCCGCCGAGTTTAAATCAATCACTTCGACACCGTTTTCTTTCAGCCATTCGATTCCGCCCTGAAATGTCTGCGATTCGCCGACGATGACCGTTCCGATTTTGAATTGGCGCACCAAACCCGAACAATACCAGCACGGTGCGAGCGTCGTCACCATTATTTTATCCAGATAACTTTTCTGCCGTCCGGCTTTGCGGAAAGCGTCGGTTTCGCCGTGAACCGACGGGTCGTTTTCCTGAATTCTCCGGTTATGTCCGCTTCCCAGCAAATTTCCCTGTTCATCAAATAAAGCCGCCCCAATCGGAATTCCGCCTTCGGCTAAACCTTTTCGCGCTTCTTCAATCGCAATTTGCAGCATCGCTTCATAATCCAAGTTATTTTTCATAATTTCGTGTTTTAACTTACCGTTTTGTTTTTGCTAACCTAAATTAAACTGCGGTTAAGTCAATCGCAAATCTTAAAATTTATAATTTAAAATAACGTATGTCGCAAAATTTTCAAGCCGGTGATTTCTTAATTTTTCAACTCGAAAGTGGTTACGGACTGCTTCGGATTTTGGGTATTGATAAAATGCAGAACGAAACGGTTTGGCATCTTGCCGCTTATAACGAATTATTTCTCGATGTTGAATCGGCTGATGCGGCGATTGAAAACTCGTCTTTGACAATCAGTTATCCGCACATCGCTTTAACAAACCGCGCTTTTGAAAGCACACAAACGGCGCGAATGAGTAACGAACTTTTGACAGCGAACGAACTAAAGGCGTTTGAAGTTTGGAAAAACAATCCGAACGCGCAAATTTCCGACCGTTCCGTTCGATTAATGCTCGGTCTAAGATGATTTTCGAGTGATTTTCTCCGGCAAACGGCTTGTTGTATTTTCGATGATGCTCGCCGGAACCGCGTCCGCAAAATTCGCTTCGTTCAGTAATTCTTTTGTCGGAACCGATTCAAAAACATTTTGCGAATCTTGATTTAGCTGTTCGGCGACATCGTTTTTTTGCCGTTTGAAATGTTTTCTCAATTGAAAACTTCGCCAGAGAGTTTGAATCTGCCACGCGCTCATCGCTATCAGAAAACCGGCGGTTACGTAAATTAAAGCCGGCGTATTTTCCTTGCCGAGAAAAAACGAAAATAACAAAACGGATAAACCGAGACCGACGACAGCGGTCATAAAACTGAGAACAATATTATGTTTTATATGCTCTTCCGGCGAAATTTCGCGTTTTCCTTCCTTCGCAAAATCAGGCAGAAAGATGCCGCATTGACGGCAATATGTGTTTTTACGCTGATCGGCGTTTCCGCATTTCGGACAAAACATATTTTTGAGAAAAATTAATTTTTTCTGGACTCTTTGATTAATTTTTTCGTCGTGTTTTCCGCTACACTCGGCGTAATCAAACCTTCAAAATTTGCCGTTGGCAGCGATTTCCGGGTTTGGATCGCCTCGACCGCATTTTCCTTTAAAGTTAATTTCGGTTTTGATAGCTCGTCATTTTTATTATTAAATTTGCTTTTCAAACCGATGCCTAAAATAAAGCCCAAAGACTGCCAAACCGCTATAAATATCAGGAAAGCGTAGACAAAATAAATTATTACCGGAGTTTCGACGGGCGGATTCTTGTTTTGCCCCGCGTCGTAATACCCGATGAGAAAAACCATTAGAAGCAAACTAAAAGCCGCCCCGAAAAAATTGATGATAATACCTGCACCGACTTGTCTTTCCGCCGTATCAACGCCTAAAATTTTATATATCAAATTAAATTTATTCGATGAATCAACGAAGTATTCACCGCAGTTACGGCAATAAGTGTCGGACGTTTGGCTGGCTTCTCCGCAATTTTGACAAAACATATTTTCATTTAACATTGAACATTGAACATTTATCTTCGGTCAAAACTACGTTTGATGAATGATAAATGTTCAATGTTAAACGTTTCGACGTTTGAGTTCTTTGCTTATCAAATCCAATTCGCGGCTCACTTGTCCCGTTACGGAAGAATTTTCCTGTGCGCGGCGAATCAGATACGGCACGGCATCTTTGACCGGACCGTAAGGAACGTATTTCGAGACGTTGTAGTTATTTTTGGCTAAAACATACGAAAGGTTGTCGCTCATTCCATAGAGCTGCGAAAAACAAGCGTGTTTGTGGTTGTGCGCGATGCCTTTTTCTTCCATTTTCCGCGCCATAAATTCGGCACTTTTATCGTTGTGCGTTCCGGCGACGAAGGCGATTGTTTCAATATTGTCGAGGCAATATTCGACTGCCGCATCAAAATCCCGGTCGGTCGCTTCTTTCGTCGGCTGAATCGGTGATGGATAACCGAGTTCTTCGGCGCGTTCGCGTTCCTTCTCCATATACGCGCCGCGCACGAGTTTGGCGGCGAAAAGATAATTTTTCTCACGCGCTTGACGGTGCGATTGTTTGAGAAATTCGAGCCGGTCGTGGCGGTAAAGTTGGAGCGTCGTGTAGATAATCGGCGATTCGCGGTTGTATTTACCCATCATTTCCGCCGCCAGCGCATCAATCGCGTCCTGAATCCACGAATCTTCGCCGTCAATAAATACGGGTTGATTGATGGAGTGCGCGTATTCGCACAGTTCTGTGATGCGTTTCTTTCCTTTTTCCCATTCGTCCGCGTCTCTTTTGAGCAATTCCTTGTTGCCGCTTACTTTTTCCAAAACTTCTGAACTGACGAGTCCCGTCATTTTAAAGACAGCGAACGGCACTAAATCGTCTTTTCGGGCGCGTGTAATAGTGCGGTGAATTTCCGCCTTTGTATGATCGAAAACCGCCTCTTCGGATTTGCCTTCGACCGAATAATCTAAAATTGTGCCGATGTGCGAGCGTCCTAACTTTTCAATCGTCGGCTGACATTCTTCAATCGTTTCGCCGCCGCAAAACTGTTTGTAAAGCGTATCTTTGATTAGACCTTTGACCGGAAGCCCAAGCGCGAGCGCGAATTCCGCCGCCGCGGTTCCGATACTCGTCAAAAATGGCGAGTTCATCATTTTGAACATTCGGTATTTTTCGAGCAGTTCCGCGTCTGATTTATCGGCGAAGGCAATTGCCGTGTCCTGAAAATCCAAATTAAAATTATTCATTAAGGCTTTCGATTTCCTTTAAAAAATTTAACGTCTTTTGGGAAAAAACTATTCGGTCGTAAATTTCAGCAAGTTTCAGTTCGCATTCGATTGATTCGATTCGGCAGTTTTTGTCCAAACCGATATAAGTGAACATTTTCCAAGAATTATCTTCCTGCCGGATGAAATGTTCGATTTGCGGTTTGTCCTGCGAAATCAAAACGTAATCGGTCAGAGTTTCGTTAAACATTTTGTAGCGCGTAAATTTATCATTGCGGTCGAAAATCTCGGTTGATTCGGATAAAACCTCGACGATTATTTTCGGGTTGAGAATGATGTCTTTTTTTTTGTCGTAATGTTTCACTTCTCCGCAAACTATGACTAAATCAGGATACGAAAATATTCCCTTAGTTGATTTTCCGGCAGTTGGCGCGAATCCGCCGCTTTTAATTTTGGCATCTTTTATGCGAAGCTGACAATCTTTTCCCTTCAATTGCAAATATAATTCTCCGCTGATGTTTGCGCTGATAGTTCCGTGATTGTCGCTTTCGCCAGCCATTAAAATAATCTCGCCGTCAAAATACTCATGGCGTTCGACCGCCTCGCGTTCGAGTTTCAAGTATTCTTCAACCGTGAAGATTTTCTCCGAATCCTTTTTCAATTTCGCGTAACCCATAGCAATTAATTTAACATCAATTTCCGGCAAAAATAAACGCAAATTGTTTCTTTCCGAATTTTGCTTTATCATTTTTATATCAACCTGAAAAATTATTTATGAGCAAAGGATTACCGAAACGAAGCGAAAATTATTCCGAGTGGTATAACGAAATCGTCAAACGCGCCGATTTAGCCGAAAACTCCGCCGTGCGCGGCTGTATGGTGATAAAGCCTTACGGTTTCAGCATTTGGGAGAAAATGCAGCGGGCTTTGGACGATATGTTCAAGGCGACCGGACATCAAAATGCCTATTTCCCACTGTTCGTGCCGAAATCTTTTTTAGAAAAAGAAGAAGAACACGCCGAAGGTTTCGCCAAAGAATGCGCCGTCGTGACACATTATCGCCTGAAAGCAAACCCGAACGGCAAAGGTTTAATCGTTGACCCGACGGCAAAACTTGAAGAAGAATTAATTATTCGCCCGACTTCTGAAACCGTGATTTGGAACGCCTACAAAGGCTGGATTCAATCGTGGCGCGATTTACCTTTGCTGATAAATCAATGGGCGAACGTCGTGCGATGGGAAATGAGAACCCGCATTTTCCTGAGAACCGCCGAATTTCTCTGGCAGGAAGGTCACACGGCACACGCGACCGAAGCTGAAGCAGTAGCGGAAACCGAAACGATGCTCGGCGTTTACGCCGATTTCGCCGAAAATTGGATGGCGATGCCGGTTATCAAAGGTTTGAAAACACCTTCGGAACGCTTTGCCGGCGCGGTCGAAACTTACTGTATCGAGGCTTTGATGCAGGACGGAAAAGCCCTGCAGTCGGGAACGTCGCATTTTTTGGGTCAAAATTTCGCCAAATCCTTCGACGTGCAGTTTACCAATAAAGAAGGAAAACTCGAATCTCCTTGGGCGACGAGTTGGGGCGTTTCAACCAGATTGATGGGCGCGTTGATTATGGCGCATTCCGACGATAACGGTCTGGTTTTGCCGCCGAAGCTCGCTCCGATTCAGGTAGTTATCGTGCCGATTTACAAATCGCCCGAAGATTTGGCGAAAATATCGGAAAAGGTGAATCCGATTTTCGAGGAATTAAAAGCGAAAGGGATTTCCGTCAAATACGATGATGACGACAAACAGCGTTCGGGCTGGAAATTTGCCGAATACGAATTGCGCGGCGTTCCCATTCGTTTGGGTTTGGGTGCGCGCGACTTGGAAAACGGAACGATTGAAGTCGCCCGCCGCGATACACTAACCAAAGAATCGCGCCCGATTGAAGGAATCGCCGGTTACGTCGCCGATTTGCTCGAAGAAATCCAAACGAGCATTTATCAAAAGGCTTTGCGTTTCCGGGAAGAAAACACCTTTACGGTTGACACTTGGGACGAATTTAAAGCGCAAATCGAAAAAGGCGGATTCGTTCTGGCGCGTTGGGACGGCACAAGCGAAACCGAACAAAAAATTAAGGAAGAAACCAAAGCGACTATTCGCTGTATTCCGCTCGACGCACCGGCTACTTTCGGCACAGACGTTTATTCGGGCAATCCATCGGATAAAAGAGTGATTTTCGCGCGATCTTATTAATTTTTGAACTGGAAACTGATAATCATTTCGAGTTTGGTCGGAGCGTTTTCGAGCTTTGTTCTTGGTTGTTTGATCTTTTTCGGTGCGCCGCAGCTTTCCAATTATAATGTCGAAGATTATATCGCGGTCGGAGTTTTAATTTGCGCGGGTTTCGCTTCGTTTGCGGCTTACAGACGCGCTGACGCGAGAAAATTTCTCCATGCCGTGATTGTTTTTGCAGCCGTTTGGATTTTATGCGCTGCCGCCGTTATTATTTTGGTGCTGTTTTTCGTTTTTGTGGTTTGCAATTTAATATCGTGCAAAATTTCCCCGTTTCTTTAAACGCTGAAATTTTCAACCGAAACCGTGAACTTTTTACAAACCATCTTGACTTTTACATTCGACAAGTATAAGAAATAGAAAAAAGAGAATTTCAAAAGATGAACGGCGATTTACAAATAATTGCTCATTTTGATTTTCGTAAGGAGCAAAAATATGGCAATCAGACTTGGCGACGACGCGCCGGATTTTACGGCGCAGACAACGGAAGGTGAAATAAATTTTCACGAATGGTTAGGCGACAGTTGGGGCGTTTTGTTTTCTCATCCGAAGGATTATACGCCCGTCTGCACGACGGAACTCGGAATGGCGGCGCGCTTAAAACCGGAGTTTGATCGGCGCGGCGTAAAAATTATCGGTTTGAGCGTTGATCCGCTCGATTCGCACGAAGGTTGGGCAAAAGACATCGAAGAAACGCAGGGCGCGAAGGTAAATTTCCCGATGATCGCCGACGCGGACCGAAAAATCGCCGATCTTTACGATATGATTCACCCGAACGCCAGCGATACGTTTACGGTGCGCTCGGTTTTCGTCATCGGACCTGACAAAAAAGTAAAACTGACGCTGACTTATCCGGCAAGCGCGGGTCGCAATTTCGACGAAATTTTGCGCGTCATTGATTCGCTGCAACTGACTTCAAAATACAGCGTCGCTACGCCTGCCAACTGGCAAAACGGCGATGACTGCATTATCGTTCCGACAGTTTCCGATGAAGACGCGAAGGCTAAATTTCCCGCCGGCTGGCAAACCGTCAAACCGTATCTTCGCATCACTCCGCAGCCGAATAAATCAGAAATTTCTGACAAATGATTTATTATTTTCAATTGATTTCAGTAATGCAAAATCACGCCGTAGTTTTAAAAATTACGACGTGATTTTGCATTACTGAAATGTCGGATTTCATAAATTATCCCGAACATTTTTAAAACCGACTTTTACCGTCAAAAATTACCGCTTTTCACGCTTTAATTTGTGCGATAAGTAGCTCAGACTGTATACTGTAAATCCTAAATCCTATAAATTATTCCGAATCAGCAATTAATGTCCGAAGAACTCAGCAAATTTTTGCGCGAATCAGAAGAGCGTTATCGAACCGTGGTCGAAGCCGCGTCGGACGCGATTCTGAGCGTTAAGGAAAACGGCGTTATCATTTTTGCAAATCCGGCAGTCGAGAAAATTTTCGGCTACAAAGTTTTTGAAATTGTCGGGCAAAATCTATCCGTTTTGGTGCCGGAGAATACGCTCGAAAAATTTCTCCAAAAATTATCTAGCCGAATCAAATCAGGTGACGGAAATTTTACGTCTCTGCAGATAGAAACGCCCGCCGTGCGCCGCGACGGTTCGATTTTTCCGCTGGAAATCTCTTTCGCCGAAAGCAGACAAAACGGCGAACCCTGCTTTATCGGAATCGCCCGCGACATTTCCGACCGGATACAAACTGAAGAATCACTCGTCGAAAGCCAGATGATGCTCGCGCTGGCGATGCGGAGCAGTCGAATCGGCGCGTGGGAACAGGATTTAGCCACCGACACCGTTAATTGGAATTCCGAACTCGAAAAAATCTTCGGTCTCGAAAATGGAGAATTTAATCAAACAACCGCCGAATTTTACAAACTGGTTCACGAAGCAGACCGCGAGCGTATTTGGGGAGAAGTTCAACAAGCGATTGCGGAAAAACGCGAATATCAGATCGAGTTTCGTTTTCATCATTCCGACGGCGGTATTCGTTGGATGGAGGGTCGCGGACAGGCGGTTTATTCGCAAAAAGGCGAGCCGGTCAGGTTATACGGCATCGGGATGGATATTTCCGAACGCAAAAAAGCCGAAGAAATTTCCGCCCGCTATCGTCTGCTCTCGAAACGCGCCCGCGATATTATTTTGTTTTTGCGCCCGGACGGAAAAATCGTTGATGCCAATCAAGCCGCCGTTGATTCTTACGGTTATGATGACGAAACGCTCGTGCAGATGAATTTGAGCGATTTGCGTTCACCCGAAACCGTCGGATTATTACAAAGCCATTTGAAAAAAGCCGACGAAACCGGCATTCAATTTGAAACAATTCACCGGCGAAAAGACGGCTCGGATTTTTCGGTCGAGGTCAGCTCAATCGGCGCGGATGTCGGCGGCGAACGATTGTTAATCAGCATTATCCGCGATGTCAGCGACCGGAAAAGTGCCGACATCGAACGTGAAAATCTGCTCGAACGCGAGCAAATCGCCCGGCGCGAAGCCGAAGCCGCGAATCGCTCGAAAGATGAATTTTTGTCAGTTCTTTCACACGAACTCCGCACACCGCTCAACGCTATTTTAGGCTGGACGACGATGCTTAAAACCGATTTACTGGACGAAGCGCGAAAAACTCAGGCGATTGCGACAATTGAGCGCAATGCGCTTTTGCAAAACAATTTGATTGAAGATTTATTAGACGTTTCACGGATTATTTCCGGCAATATACGACTTGAAACCGCGAAAATAGATTTAGCCGTCGTCGTTAAATCGGCATTTGAAACGATTCGTCCGCTGGCTGGCGCGAAGAATATCTCTTTGGAAATTGAAAACCCTGATTTAACTCTTGAAATTAACGGCGATGCGACCCGTCTTCAGCAAATCGTCGTCAATCTTGCCAATAACGCCGTCAAATTTACTCCGTCCAGCGGCGCAATTGTCATCGCTCTTTCAAAACGTGACGAAATGGCGCGGATGGAAATTACCGACACCGGAATTGGCATCAGCCCGGAATTTCTGCCTCATATTTTCGACCGTTTTCGTCAAGCCGACAGCACCACGCAGCGTCATCACAGCGGTTTGGGTTTGGGTTTGACGATTGTGCGGCATTTGACGGAACTGCATAACGGACGGGTTTTTGCCGATAGCGACGGCAAGGGCAAAGGAGCAAGTTTCGCCGTCGAAATTCCGTTGATCGTGGATCAAAACGACGAAAAGGACTACGCCGAAATTAAAACACCTGCAAACAATCATCAAATTGACAAAAATATTCTGCTCGGAAAAACTATTTTATTAGTTGACGACGATTGTGAAGGAATTCAACCGTTAAAATTATTTCTGGAAAACCACGGTGCCGATATTGATTGCGTTGAATCAGCCGCCGAAGCGTTAAAAAAACTGGCTGAAGCAGATTTCGATTTGATTTTAAGCGACATCGGGATGCCGGAAATGGACGGTTATCAATTCATTGAAAAAGCGCGCTCCGCCCCAATCAATTCGTCGGTTCCGGCAATCGCTCTGACTGCTTTTGCCTCAGCCGAAGACCGCCGCCGGGCTTTAACCGCCGGTTTTATGACGCACGTTTCAAAACCGATAAATTTCGACGAACTGTTGCGAGTCATTATCAAAATATTCGCCGAAAACGGAAATAAATGACTGAAACTCTTCAAACAAACTTGATTTGCGAATCGTGCGGCGAAGAATTTTCGTGCGGCTCAAAAACAGATAATTGCTGGTGTTTTGACGTTAATTTGGAGCGCGAAAATTTGTCAAAATTGCGTGAAAACTTTAAGAATTGTTTGTGCGAAAAATGTTTGGAAAAAAAAGCCGCGAGTTTGCCGGACAAAACAAATAATGTTTTAACTAATTCGTAAAATTAGCCGGTTTCGTGGCAAAATCTTTTTATGGCAAAAAAGAAAAGCAGATTTTTGAGCGGCAAACGCATTGACCCGACACCGATTGACAAAAATACGGCGTTAGCGGATTTAATTGACGAATCTTTTATGGCTTACAATGCGGCGCGTCTGCGCGAAGCGTGTCAGCTTTTTTCAAAGAAAATGCTCGAACCCGACACAACCGTCGGCGTGACTTTGACCGGCGCGTTAACTCCGGCGGGTTTGGGAATTTCCGCGCTGATTCCGCTGATTAAAGCCGGATTTATTGACTGGATTATCTCGACGGGAGCGAATCTTTATCACGACACGCATTTCGGCATCGGGCTGGAACTTCATCAGGGCGACGCAAAACTCGACGATAGAATTTTGCGTGAAGAAGAAGTCGTGCGGATTTTCGATATTTTTTTTGATTATTCTGTTTTGCTCGACACCGACGAGTTTTTTCGCCGTTTGATCGAACACGACGAGTTTCAAAAAACGATGTCGTCAGCCGAATTTCATTATCTTTGCGGAAAATATATTTTAGAGCGCAGCAAAAAGCTCGGACGCGAAAATAAATCTCTGCTCGCCGTCGCCTACGAATACGGCGTTCCGGTTTACACTTCGTCGCCCGGCGATTCGTCAATCGGAATGAACATCGCCGCCAAAGAACTGCAAGGCGGAAAACTCATTTTAAACCCGAATCTCGATGTCAACGAAACCGCGTCCATCGTTCTCGCCGCCAAACGCGGAGTCGTTCATTCCGGCGCACAATCCGACGAAGGCGGAAAATCTGCGATATTTATTTTAGGCGGCGGCAGCCCGAAAAACTTCGCGCTGCAAACCGAACCGCAAATTCAGGAAGTTCTCGGCATTGACGAAAAAGGTCACGATTATTTTTTGCAAGTGACAGACGCGCGTCCCGACACTGGCGGGTTATCCGGGGCAACGCCGGCGGAGGCAGTGTCGTGGGGCAAAGTTGATCCCGACAAATTGCCCGATGCGGTAGTTGCTTACATTGATTCGACGGTCGCTCTGCCGCTGATTACGGCTTACGCTCTCGCCCGACACGAACCGCGCGAGCCAAAACGGCTTTACGACCGGCGCGATGAATTTATGAATCTTTTGCAAAGCGAATACGATAAATCAACCAGAAGATAATGGACAAAGGACGAGAGAAATTTCTTTCGTCCTTTGTCTCTCGTCCCTTATTTTATGAAACTACACGCCGAATTAAACAGCGAAAAGCACGAAATCGAAATCAAGCGCGACGGTGAAAACGTCTTTGCGAAAATTGACGACCGCGAATATCGGCTTACTGCGTCGGAAGTCGAGCCGAATGTCTATCTTTTAAAAAACGAAAATCAAATTTATCAGGTTTACGCCGCGCCAAACGGGATCGTTAATATCGGCGTTCACCAACTCGAAATAAATTTGACTGACCCGAAACGACTGCGCGGCGCGAAGAGCGGTGCGGAACACGCGGACGGAGCGGTGGAAATCAAAACGGCGATGCCCGGAAAACTCGTTCGTATTTTGACGGAAATCGGCGCGGAAATAAAACAGGGCGAAGGCGTTTTGATCGTCGAAGCGATGAAGATGCAAAACGAAATGAAATCGCCGAAAGACGGAATCGTTCGGGAAATTCGCTTTGCCGAAGGCGCGACCGTCAACGCGGGCGACGTTCTGGCGATTATCGAGTAAATTGCCGTAAAAAGATTCTTTAGTCGGAGCGCGGACATCCCTGTCCGCCATATCGCGCAAGCGATGAAAAGACGTTCGATTTATTCGACATTGAATTTAATCGAACGCTTTTTTCGCGCCTCCGCGCTCATTGCGGACAGGGATGTCCGCGCTCCGACTGCGCTCCGACTGGTTTTGATTCAATAAACTATCAACCGTTCCGGTTAAATTTTCAGAAGCGTTTTGCAAACCTTTCGACTTTTCGGAAAACCAATTTTCATCAGTTTTCTCGTATTCGCGCTCGACAGACAAAGCGCGGCGGGTTTCTTCGGGTGCGGTTCCGCCATAAATCTGTCTGATGTTGACAAAGTTTTCGGGCGAAAGCGTTTCGATTAGTTCCCCTTTTGACATTGAGATTTCGTGTCCGAGAATTTCGCGGCAAGCGTTTTGCAAAATCTCGTGCGTGATTTCGCTTTTCGCGCCGAGCGCGTTTTTAACGCAGGTTCCGACGATTTTATGGGCGACTCTGAACGGCAGATTTTCGCGCCGAACAATCGTATCGGCTAATTCCGTAACGGTAATAAAATTTTCGCCCGCGCGTTTTCTCAAAGTTTCGAGATTAAAGGTCGCGGCTTTTAATGTATTTGCGAACAGCGAAACCGAACGATTTGCGTCGCGCATCGCGCTGTAAATCAGCGGCTGTAAATCATCTTCGACATCGTTAATATCGCCGAAAGGCGTGTTGTGAACGCTCGTCATAACGCCCAAACATTGACCTAAAGCCTTGCTTCCAATAGCGCGAATGTGTTCGAGCGCGACCGGATTTCGCTTTTGCGGCATAATTGAAGAACCCTGCACAAATCCGTCGGGCAAACGAATGACGTTAAACTCCATCGAAGCCATTTGTAAAAACTCGAATACAAATTTGCCGA
>JALYQJ010000279.1 GCA_030855875.1 Acidobacteriota bacterium | reverse complement strand
GACATCCCTGTCCGCAATATCGCGCCAGCGATGAAAAAGACGTTCGGTTAAATTCAATCGTGAATTTAACCGAACGTCTTCAGCGCGTTTCACGCGCTGGCGGACAGGGATGTCCGCGCTCCCGGCTTTAAATATCGTAATACATTGAAAACTCAAGCGGATGCGGGCGCAGACGCAAAGGCGTAATTTCCTTTTCGCGTTTGTAGCTGATCCAACGCTCGATCATATCTTTCGAGAACACGTCACCTTTGAGTAAAAATTCGTGATCGTTTTCGAGAGCGGTCAGGGCTTCGTCTAAAGTTCCCGGCAATGACGGAACATTGGCAAGTTCTTCGGGCGGAAGATCGTAAATATCTTTATCGAGAGGTTCGCCCGGATCAATCCGATTCTGAACGCCGTCAAGACCAGCCATCAAAAGCGCGGCAAAAGTTATATACGGATTGCACGACGGATCGGGCGGACGAAATTCGAGCCGTTTCGCTTTCGGCGATTGGGAAAACATCGGAATTCTGACCGCTGCCGAACGATTTCGCGCCGAATAAGCCAGATTTACCGGAGCTTCAAATCCGGGAACGAGCCGTTTGTAACTGTTGGTCGTCGGCGCGGCAAACGCGACGAGCGCGGGCGCGTGTTTTAACAGCCCGCCGATGTAAAATTTCGCCATTTCCGAAAGCCCGGCATATTGGTCGCCGGCGAAAAGCGGATCGTCGTCTTTCCAGAGCGATTGGTGACAATGCATTCCCGAACCGTTATCGCCGTAAAGCGGTTTCGGCATAAACGTCGCGGTTTTGCCGTGCGCGAAAGCCGTGTTTTTGACGATGTATTTGAAAAGCATCACATTGTCAGCCGTGTGCAGAAGATTGGAAAACTTGAAATCAATTTCGCATTGTCCGGCAGTAGCGACTTCGTGATGATGACATTCGACGTTGATTCCGACATCAGCCAGAATCAGCGAAACCGCATTTCTAAAATCAATCAGCGTGTCGGTCGGCGCAACCGGAACATAACCTTCCTTCGGTCGAATATGAACTCCGAGATTAGGCGACATTTCGTTGCCGTTTCTGCCCGAATTCCAATGACCTTCTTCGGAATTCACCTTAAAACCGGCGGAATGCTGCTCGTTGTTGTAATAAACTTCGTCAAAAACGAAAAATTCGGCTTCCGGTCCAACGAAAATCGTGTCGGCAATACCGGTAAATTTTAAGTAGCTTTCGGCGCGAACGGCAACCGAACGCGGGTCGAGACCATAACCTTCTTTGGTTATCGGATCAACCACATTGGCAATCAGGCAAATAGTCGTTTCTTCGGCAAACGGGTCAACCCAAAAACGCGACGGATCGGGGACAAGCAGCATATCCGACTCATTAATCGCCGCCCAACCGCGCAGTGACGAAGCATCAAAGCCGAAACCGTCTTCAAAACTGTCTTCGGTCAATTGTTCGATTGGATAAGTTAAATGATGCCACGAACCGATCAAGTCCGTAAAACGGACGGAAACAAACCTCGCGCTTTGGTCAGCCGCGTAGCTCAATACATTTTTTGCGTTCATTAAATCTCCTAAAATGGCTTTGTGAAAAATTTGTGTTTTAAAGTTTGCGAATATTTTCACGCGCAAATTTCAGAGAGATTCTACACCAGAGCGGACGCAAGTTTAAAGTCTGAAATTGAAAAAAAAATTCATTTAGAGGCTGTATTTATTGAAATTATGGCGTTATAATTCTGGCTTCTTCGGCGGTCGCGTAACCGACGGCTTTGCCTTCATTATTTACAAGATTAACTTTAATATAACCTTTGTCGACACCGGAGAGTTGTATTTTTTTCAACAGTTCTTCTCTTTTTGCAACGGTTAAAACATCCCACGAAGGCAATGTTATGCCCTCAAACGTATCTCCGTTAATATTCGCCTTTTGCACATACTGTTGAAGTGATGAATTTTCCAGATTCACTTTTTTTACAGTTGTCGAACCGTTTGTTCGATTTCCTGTAGAACTACTCAAAAAATACAAACCGAAGCCTATCAAAGCAAAGCATAAAATAGCGATAAGCAGCCACGTATTAGCGGTGAAGAATCCATTTTTTGTTTTTTCTAACGATTTGACCGGAATTACCTTTGTTTCTGTCTTAGTTTTTTTACCGGCTGCCTCTGATTTTTCCGGGATTCTCGTATGCAACGGCTTGGCGGTTGGCGGCACTTTGATTTCTTCGACTTCGGCAATTACTTGTTTTTCCTTTAAAAGTTCGACCAATTGAAGCGTTTTGCTAGTTGAATCGGAAATCGCCTGATCGTGCAGAAAACCGTATTTATCCTGAAGATTGCCGATACCCGATGTTTCTCTTTCAATATCAATCAAATCTACAAATTTATTGCCGATGCGAATATTGCTTTCAATTGTAGTCGCTGTAATCAATGGCGCGTAAAAGATATCGCCGGTGCTTTCCTTTAATAATCGCAACCGATTAAAAAAATCGGTATTTATTAACTCGTCGAAAGTATCGGTGTGTTCGGCTTCCGCCATTAAATCCTCAAACTTTAAAGCCGTCAGAACGATTTGAGATTCGTCCTTTTCGATAGAATAAAGCGGAATACTCGACCATTCGGCATACAGTTCGGCGAAATGTTGAATCAAATCGTTCCGGCTGAATACCAAAATTCTTTTCTCGCCGCCCATATCTTTTGAGAAAAGCCGCGTTACGATCAAATCGAATTTGCTGCGAACCGACTCTGAATAAGGCAAATTACGGTAAAAACGAGCCAACGAAATCAAAGCCTGAGAACTCAGCGGCGGTTTGGTGGTTTCGCAGTAACGGCGCAAATTAGCGACGGAAATTCGTTTATCACGATGCGACAGAGCCGAACACCAGGTTTCGGTTTCCTGCATCAATTGATATTCGGCTTGGGTGTGTTCCGGCGATTTTGTTTCTTCGGCAATTTGCAAAAAATCGTGAAGTGCCTTTTTTACCGCAATGTCATTATAGAGTTTGGTCGAGGCTTTGTTCTGTTCGCGCTCAACGCCGGAAAGGATGTGTTCCACCATTTGCAAACAAGAAACTTCTTCAATCGCGCGTTTACGGTAAAAGTCTTTTCCATTAAGCGTCGGATTATCAGCCGTTTGTAAAAAGTCCGGCGAAATAGTTTCGGTAAAGATTACTTCTTCCGGCTTTACTGATTCGTCATTCGACTTTCTTACGGAAAAATTAACAGGTGCGCCAGCGTCTGCGAGGTTTTGAGGAATCGGTGGTGACTGCGATTCGGGTAAGTCGGCTTTTAAGGATGCAGATGATTTTTCAGCGAATTTATAAGATGATATTTCCTTTAAAAAATCTGTTCCACTGCCGACTTCGCCCAGAAATTCATCGTCATTTCCGGCTTTTTGAGTTTGAAGAACGGTTTCTTCGAGCAAATTTTCATCTTTCAGTTCACCGACTAAATCTTCGAATACATTCATTTTTTATTCCTGAGAAATTTTTATGGTAAAAGTATTTTGTCCAATATTCTCAACCAGGCTTTTTGGATGTGTGAAACCTTATTTCATTTTTTAATTCCACACATTAAACCCGAAAAGTGTGACAAATTTTGACACCTAATTTTGACAAATATCGTCATTTCTGCTATCGAAATTTTTGTTAGAATTTTGAAAACTGTTTGTTTTGTGCAGCTTGCCGGAGTAAGCACTTTTCCGTCATATCAAACTTTGGCAATGTTTGTGCCAAAGTTTTTCACAATTTTTAACAATAGTTTTACAACGAAAAAAAATAGTTGTTGTTCTGATATTTGTTTTTTGGTAAATTTCTATTAAGCTATAAATTTTTATCTTAGACGACAATTTTTCCGGCAAACGGATTGGAGCAACGCAAATTGAGCGCAGTCACTGAACAGACTTTAGAAACATACGGCATTGAAAATTGGGGCGCAGGTTATTTCGGAATTAACCGCAAAGGTCATTTAATCGTC
>JALYQJ010000262.1 GCA_030855875.1 Acidobacteriota bacterium | reverse complement strand
GACGATTGACGGCATTCGCAACTGGGCGACTACCGGAACCTGGAAAGATGCGACACCGGAAAGCTATCCCGATTGGCTGCAAGTTGATTTCAACGGCAATAAAACAATCAATGAGATCGTCGTTTACGGCGTAAAAGATGATTTCTCGAATGCGGTTGATCCGACCGATACCGAATTATTTAATTATTACGGTTTGACGAGTTTCGACGTTCAATACTGGAACGGTTCAGGTTGGACGACAGTTCCGGGCGGAAGCATCGTCGGCAACAACAAAGTTGTCAACAAGCTGACATTTTCACCTGTGACGACATCGAGAATCAGAGTCGTGGTCAACAGCGCACTGGCAAGTTACAGCCGAATCGTCGAAGTCGAAGCGTGGAGCAGCGGCGGAACATCAACGCCGACTCCGACTCCAACTCCGACACCGACGGCAACCCCGACTCCGGCGACTCCGACTCCGACACCAACCGCTACGCCGACACCGACACCAACGCCGACTCCGGGCATTCGCAACAACGTCGCGTCCGCGAGCAACGGTAGCGTTGCAACGGCTTCATCGCAACAATCGAACGGCGCACCGAGTCTGGCGATTGACGGCATTCGCAACTGGGCGACTAGCGGAACCTGGAAGGACGCAACGCCTGACAGTTTTTCTGATTGGCTGCAAGTTGATTTCAACGGCAATAAAACAATCAATGAGATCGTCGTTTACGGTGTCAAAGATGTCTTTTCAAACGCCGTTGATCCGACCGATGCGGAAACCTTCAACTATTACGGTTTAACGAGTTTCGAGGTTCAGTATTGGAACGGCTCAGGTTGGACAACAGTTCCGGGCGGAAGCATCGTCGGCAACAACAAAGTTGTCAACAGAGTGACGTTTACGCCGATCACGACATCAAAAATTCGGGTCGTCGTCAACGGCGCATTGGCAAGTTACAGCCGAATTGTCGAACTCGAAGCCTGGAGCGGAAGCAGTAATTATATTCTGCCGCCATTGCCGGAGCAAAACGGCAGTAAGGATGACAAAACATCGCCGGATTGGGTTAGTAATTCCGCGATGTTTCCGTAACTCGCGGTCAGATTATCAGGTCTCAGAAAAGGGTAGAACAACTTTACAGGTTGTTCTACCCTTTTTTCGTTATTTTTCACATTACTTTAAAGCGGTTCGCATTTTATCGAGCGCGCCTTCCAGCACCGAATCTTCGCGGGCAATGCAGATTCGCATATATGAATCCCAATCGTCCGAATCGGCAAACGCGCTGCCCGGAACGCCCGCAACTCCGGCGCGTTCCATCAGCATTTCATTGAATTTCAGCGCGTCGTCAAAGTCTTCGGGAATTCGCGTCCAGAGATAAAATGCCGAGCCGGAATCGTAGATTTGAAATCCTAAATCGGTTAACGCTTCGGAAGCAAAACGGCGTTTACCGTCGAATTTGTCGCGCAGTTTATCGTAATAATGTTCGTCCGCCATCAAAACGCGTGACAAAGCCGCCTGCAGAGGCGTTGCCGGACAAACATAGACTACGTTTGCAGTATTGTTGACCGGCGCGATGAGTTCGCCTTTGCCGTAAGCGTAGCCGAGCCGCCAGCCGGAAATATTCCACGATTTTGAAAACGAATTGACAGTAATCGTGCGCTCAAACATTCCCGGCAAAGTCGCAATCGGAACGTGCGGGTTTTCGCCCGTCACGTAATGCTCGTAAACTTCGTCGGAAATAACGAGCAAATCGAGTTCCTGCGCGACTTCCGCGACGGCTTCGAGTTCCGTCTGTGTCATTACTTTGCCCGACGGATTGGCTGGCGTGCAAACGATAATCGCCTTTAAAGGAAATTCGCTGCGGTCTTTTAATTCCCTGCATCGGGCAAGCAGCGCGTCTTTTTCAAAAGTCAGATTTTCGTCTAACTCAAAAGTTTCGGTTGCGCCGCCGAATTCTTCGAGAATTTTTCGATGATACGGATAATACGGCTCGAAAACGAGTGCCGATTTATTTCTCAAGTAGCTGTTGGCGATGCCGATAAGTGCGCCGGTTCCACCGTTCGTAATCATAATTTCAAGCGGTTTCGCGTCAACATCAATATCAATTCCGTTGTATTTTTTTATCTTTTCGGCGACGACTTTTCGCAGATCGGCATCGCCTTCCGAACCGCCGTAATGATTGCGGCTGGCGGCGATAATTTCCGCCGCTTCTTTTGCGAGCTGCGGATCAATCGGCAGCTCCGACTGTCCCTGGACGAGATTTCCGGCGGGCGGCACGAGGCGCGTAATCGCGCGAATATCGGGTTTGATTTTTTTAGCGGTTTGTTCTTTCATAATGTTTTCAAAAATAACAGTTTTGCGCGGAAATTTCTAAAAGCCGAAAGCAATTTCCGAGAAATTGCTTGAAAAATGTAACGCCGACATCTTTGTCGGCTGTCCGGCGGGCATCCTGCCCGCCGCTGCTCCGCAATCGTGAAAGCGTAAGTGGCGGCAGGATGCCGCCACAACAGCCGGCGGGACGCTGGCGTTACATTTTTCGGACTTTCAAACAGTTAATTTGAATTTCAAATTAAGTTGATATTTCCGCGTTCATTTGTGGACAATTTTTCTGTTAAACTCCGAAGTATGAAAGCCCGAACGCAAAGCTCGCCGCAGACCGTCAAAGCCGATTTATTCGGCGGACATTTCCGCTCGTTTCGCCGCGATCCGACGGAGTTTTTAACCAAACTTTCCAAACTCGGCGACGTGACGACTTTTAAGTTGGGCGGAATACCGGCTTTTCTCGTCAATCATCCCGATTTGATTCGTGATTTATTGGTGACGAATCACAACAAATTTATTAAAGGTCGCGCTTTGCAGCGGGCAAAATCGCTGCTCGGCGAAGGACTTTTGACGAGCGAAAAGGAGTTTCATCTGCGTCAGCGGCGAATGATTCAGCCGAGTTTTCATCGCTCGCGCATCAACGATTACGCCGTATCAATGATCGAATTCGCCGCAAAAATGTCTGATGAATGGCAAAATGGCGAAGAGCGCGACATTGACAAGGAAATGATGCGTTTGACGCTCAATATCGTCGGCAAAACCTTGTTCGGTGCGAATGTTGAAGAAGACGCGGCGGAAGTCGGCGAGGCGATGACGACGATTGTTTCGATGTTCAATTTTATGCTTTTGCCGTTCGCCGAGATTCTCGAAAAGCTGCCGCTGCCTCAAATCAAAAAATTAAAACTCGCCAGAAAAACTCTGGATGAAGTGATCTACAAAATTATTGACGAACGACGTGCTTCGGGCGAAGATAAAGGCGATTTGCTTTCGATGCTTTTGCTGGCACAGGACGAAGAAACCGGCACGGCGATGACCGATCTGCAAGTCCGCGACGAATGTCTGACGCTTTTTCTCGCCGGACACGAAACGACCGCCAACGCTCTGACCTGGACATTTTATCTTTTATCGCAAAATCCCGAATCGGAAGCGAAATTTCACCGCGAACTCGATGAAGTTTTAAGCGGTAAAAACTTAACGCCCGCTGATTATCCGGGATTGAAATACACCGAACAAATTTTAGCCGAATCAATGCGGCTTTTTCCGCCCGCGTGGACGGTCGGACGATTGGCAACCGAAGAACACGAATTCGGCGGCTATAAAATTCCGAAAAAATCGCTCGTTCTGGCTTCCCCGTTCGTGATGCACCGCGACGAGCGTTTCTGGGAACACGCCGACGAATTCAAGCCCGAGAGATGGGAAACCCTGAGCGTCAAAGAAGCCGGAAATAAGTTTATCTATTTTCCCTTTAGCAAAGGCGTGAGAAGCTGCGTCGGCGAACAATTCGCGTGGATGGAAGGCGTTTTGCTGCTTGCCGCTCTCGGCAAAAACTGGAAACTTCGTTTAAATTCCGACCAAAAAGTCGGTTTGCAGGCGATGATTACGCTGCGACCGAAATACGGGATGAAAATGCGTATCGAAAAAAGATAAATAAGAGGTAAAACCGTCTTTTTGATGTTGTTGCCGAAATAAATGGAAAATCGTCTTTACAAAAAAAGCTGTCTATACATTTTTACAAAATTTTGATGTTCGCATTCAAAGGCGGTAGTTGTAATGCCTCAGTAAAAAGTTAGAGAAAATCTTTTGATTAGACATTTCTTTGAGAAGTGAGTTATCAAGAGCCGAGAAATACAGATTATGGAGTCAATAGTTGTGAAGGTTGTTTGGCGAAGCAG
>JALYQJ010000253.1 GCA_030855875.1 Acidobacteriota bacterium | reverse complement strand
TCGGATTGGCTTTGCTGCGTTCGGCACGACGGAGAATATTGTCAATCGTCTGAGTTTTGTTTGTCATCGCGGGCAGAGCGACAAAATCATCGGCAAAAGTGCTTTCCAGATAAGCGCGGTCGCCGCGTTGTCCGGCTGCCTCCCACGCTAAATCAAACGCTTCAAGAGTCTTTTTTTCCGCATCGCCGCATTGCCCGAAAGCTAATGTTGATGCGGTCATTATTAAAATTATAACCGCGAGAATTTGTTTCATATTTAAACTCCAGTTGCTTGTTAAAAAGACACAAGACAGTTCGTAAATTTATACAGCCTTGTATTCTACTTTATCTTATTTCTGCGTCAGTTTAATAATCCGTTTCCGGTATGATGCTTTCTCCAAGCAGTCCTGCGAGAACATTATCTCGTGGGTTAACCTTAATATGTGTTGGGATGAAAAATGCCGGCAAAATTTGAGTGTGCCGCTCATTAAGTGATAATTTTTATCTTGAAAATTCTACTCTTTTCAAAAATGCGCGAATAATTTTCAATACTTCACGCGGTTTTTCAACGGCGACCAAATGATTTGCATCTTCTAGGATTTCCAGTTGCGAGTTTGGGATGCGCGAAGCAATAAATTCGGCTTCTTTCGGCGATGCCGAGACATCCTCTTTCCCTGCAATCACGAGCGTCGGAATATTAATCGCGCCAATTTTATCGCCGATGTCTTTTCGTTCAAAAGCGGCAAGCGCGGCTTCAAACATTCCGCCGACTTCTTTGAAATTCACTATTTTGTTTCGATAATGTTCCACCAGTTCGGGTTGATTTTCAAAAGTCTTTCGGGCAAAGAAAAATTGCAGCGCGGGTTCGGCGATGTCCGCGCGGTGACCGTCGCGGAACATTTCCCACAATTGCAGAGTCTGTGCCTTGATTTCCGGTGCGTCTAATCTGGCTGTTGTCGCCATTAAAATTAGCGAATCAACCTTTTCGGGATGTGCCAGAGCCAGCCGCATTCCGAGCATTCCGCCGATTGAATAACCAAACCAGGTTACGCCCGGTAAATCGAGTTTTTCAATCAAGCGGTAAAAATCATCGGTCATATCATCAAGCGTGAGCGAATCACGATAACCGCTTTTCCCGTGTCCGTGTATATCAACGGCGACGACGTGAAAGTCTTTCGCCAATTCTGAAATTATAGAATCAAACATTTCCGCTCCCCAAAGCACCGGATGAGCGAAAACGATTGTGTGATTATTGATGTTGCCCGCTTCACGATAATTGAGCGGGACATTTTTAATATTGATAATTGTCATTTTAATTCCTCAATTAATGTTTTTTGTAGATTATGAATGCGGAGCGTTTCGCTCTCACAAAACGCTCTCGTTGTTTTATTTCAATTTTAATCAGGAAACTTGCCCGACCGTTGAAGTATTTTGAGCCTCCGAACGCCTCAAACCCAAACATTCCAATTCCGCCAAGGCTGCCACGCCAATTGCCTGCGCGACAATAAAAGCGTAACCGAAAGCGTTTGGCGCAACCCAACCGGCGAGCAAAATCAGGATACTGTCAAATGCCCAGAGCGCGTTGAGGGCAATGACCGTCCAAACAAGCAGCGACGCAACATTTTCGCGCCTGCCGAGATACGCGAGATATGCGGCGAACGGAAAAAGACTCAATCCCGCGTAAAATAAAACCTGCGCCGGTATATTCAAAAAATCGCCGAGCATTCCCGAACCGAGCGTCAACAATAACGCCATTGCAATACAGGTTGCGGCATCGGCAAAAAACACCCGCCGTAAAAAAGTAGAAATACGAATCGTCTGCATAATTTTTCACCTCCGTAAAATTGCGACAAATAAAAATCAAAAAACTTGGTTTAGTTCGCCGCTTCGGTTTCTATTATTTTTTAAAATCCAAAGCAGTTCAATTACCTCTGAGGTAATGGAATGGAAAATATGAGTTGTGATATTGTCAGATTCAGATGGAAGCGATACAGACACAACCAATCGGAAATCTTCTACGGGACTGGCGGACGAGACGGCGGATGAGTCAGCTTGATTTGGCTTTGGAAGCCGAAATTTCGACGAGGCATTTAAGTTTCGTGGAAACCGGACGCTCACAGCCGAGCCGCGAAATGATTCTGCGGCTTGCCGACCAACTGGAACTTCCCTTGCGCGAACGCAATGTTTTATTAACTTCGGCAGGTTTTGCACCCGTTTTTCCCGAAAGACCGCTTAATGGCGAATCTTTGACGGCGGCACGGAAAACAGTTGATTTAATTCTGCGCGGATTTGAGCCGAATCCCGCGCTCGCGCTCGACCGTCATTGGAATTTAATTGCGGCGAATAAAGCGGTTGATTTTTTATTGAAAGGAGTGAATGCTTCGCTGTTAGAGCCGCCGGTAAATGTTTTGCGCCTCAGTTTGCATCCCGAAGGACTTGCGCCGCAAATCATAAATTTTGCGGAATGGCGCAATCATCTGCTCGAAAGATTGAGCCGCCAAATCGAAATCACCGCCGATTCCGTTTTAGCGGAGTTAGAACTGGAATTGAAAAGCTATCCGATGCCTCAAAATGCAGAGAAAAACCAGCGTATCGGTAAAATTGAATCGTCGGACATCGCCATTCCGTTTCGACTTTTGACCGATGGAACCGAGCTTTCATTTTTAAGCACGACAACCGTTTTTGGAACGCCTATCGAGGTAACTTTGTCCGAACTCGCCATCGAATCGTTTTTTCCGGCAGATGTCGCCACCGCAGATTATCTTTATCGTGAAAATTAATAATTCATCTGACGCAGTTAAGTAAATATTCACCACTAAACGACCTTGAAACAGACCGTTAAAAAGGCGGTAAAGCCAAATTTTATCGGGAGTTTTGCAATAAACTTAAAAGACCAAATCCGGTTAATGCAAAAAACCGAAACGAGCGGCGATTTGATAATGCCTTATTTTATATTAACGGCTTAATAATCAGTTTCCGCTATGATGCTTTCTCCCAGCAATGCCGCAAGAGCATTATCCTTTGGATAGGCGTGTCCGCGATGTTGGCGAAAAGCCTCCGCGTAGGTTATCGGTTTTTCGGAAATTTGCGCCGCTCTTTCCGCCAGCGAAGCGTTCCAGCGGCGCATACTCTCGACGTATTCATCCATTCCGTGATGCTCCCGCAGCCAATCGCGCTGGCTCTCGTGACAAGACAGCATTTCAATTTTTTGCTCTATTAAACCGCTGACATCGGCGTAAAACTGAGGCGTGATGTTCTTGCCGAAAAGGTCAATATTCTCAATCGGCTGGGCGTAGTAAAGATAAGGAATGGCGGAAGTATGCGCGGCAGGTGTCAAATCTCTCGTTTGATAGTTCGGTATTGATGCGTAAAAACAGGCGTTGCGGACGAGCAGGCTG
Organism: Acidobacteriota bacterium; assembly: GCA_030855875.1. Taxonomy (GTDB): domain Bacteria; phylum Acidobacteriota; class Blastocatellia; order Pyrinomonadales; family Pyrinomonadaceae; genus SXVE01. The sequence continues at coordinate 1,166 of JALYQJ010000253.1, read as the reverse complement.
GTCATCTCGTGGTCCGACATATAATCCTGCGGCGAATGTGTGATAACAAGCCAAGGATTCAGTTCTCGCAGCAGTGCCGTTACACGACGATTAGAATTGTTATCATTAAAGATACATAAATCGTTAAATCCCGCGTGATGATAAGTCGCGCTCAACACTTCGCAAGCCCTTTTTGCTTCGTCGTGACGGATTTTGCTCGTTTCTTCGGGAGAATATTCGGTTGAACCGCAATCACCCAATGTCATTGAGGCAACGTGAATTTCGTATCCAAGCCGACGGAGCGCAAACAAAGTGCCGGAACACATAATTTCCACGTCGTCGGGATGTGCGCCGACTGCCAGCACTTTTTTGGTTTCCATAGCCATAGAATCCTAAAAAAAATTACTGAGTTCAAATTGTTGAATTACTTTGATTTGTTGACCGCTTCTTTCTTGGAAAATTCCAACGTCCGCGAAAAAAACGGCATTATCCGTGTTTCGATTCGCTCCGCCGTCTTATCAATATGGTCGCCGTCAAACTCCTCGAAAATATGTTGAATTTTATTGCGCTTGAGAGCGACGGAAAACTCGCGGATTGAATTTAGCAGGTCTTCACTTGTCCCGACATCGAAGGCAATGCCGCGAAGCTGCACCAAATTTGCGCGATACTGGTCAATCATCCACATCGGCGTATTCGCCAGCCAACGCGCCTGCGCTTGTTCGGCAACGGCATCGGGTTCGCCTTTCTTTTTGACCGGAAAATCCGCGAAAAACGGCGGCTTTGCCGGATTCGGAGAAAACGCGGCGGCTGAAGCGAGAAATGTGCGGGCGAAAAAACTCGCTTTTTCGATTTCTTCCCAAGATTTGATATTGGACGCTTCTTCCATAAATTTATCCGGCGCGTTCAGATTCGGATAAACTTCCAGACAGCAGGGACTTGTCGCATAAACCGCGCCGTAAATATCGGGGTTTTTCATCGCCAATTTGATTGCGCCGTAACCGCCCATCGAATGTCCGATGATTCCGCGACTTTCGGCATTCGGTATCGTGCGATATTTCTTGTCAATAAAACTCACCAAATCCCGCGTCATAAAATCTTCCCAATTTCCGGTCGTGATTGAGTTGGTGTAAAAACTGCCGCCGAATTTGTTGCGACCGTCGGGCATCACGAGAATCATCGGGCGCACT
>JALYQJ010000241.1 GCA_030855875.1 Acidobacteriota bacterium | reverse complement strand
ATTGAAGCCGACGGCGAAAAATTAACGCAGATTTTTGATAATCTTTTCAACAACGCGCTCGAAGCGATGCCGGAAGGCGGCATTTTGCGCGTTAAAACTTCGCTCGAAAACGGAAACTTTATCGCCGAAGTCGCCGACACCGGCAAAGGCGTTTCCGAAGCGGACAAAGCGCGGCTTTTTGAACTTTTTTATACGACGAAAGACAACGGAACAGGGTTGGGTTTGGCGATTTCGCGAGAAATCGCGGAAGCGCACGGCGGCAAATTATACGCTTCCGAATCAGAAACAGGCGCAGTTTTCATCGTCGAATTGCCGTCGGCAAAATGATGAAATCAAACGACGAGACAGACAAAATCGGATGTTTTTTTGAAACTTTGAACGAGATTTGGCGGGCGGTTTTTTGGTTTTTTTATTTTTGATATAGTTTCTAGTTTTTGAGGAAAGAGAATTTTAATTATGAATTCGACAGTTTTAGTTATCGGTTTGTTGATAATCTCCAATGTTTTTATGACTTTGGCGTGGTATGGACATTTGAAATTCAAGTCGAGCGCGTTGTGGCTGGCGATTCTGGCGAGTTGGGGATTGGCTCTCTTCGAGTATGTTTTCCAAGTTCCGGCGAACCGCACCGGCGCGGAAATTTTCAGCGTTACGCAGCTAAAAATTATGCAGGAATGCGTCACGCTCGTCGTTTTTTCGGTGATGGCGTATTTTATGTTCGGCGAAACTTTGAAATGGAACAATGTCGTGTCGTATCTGTTTATCGTCGGCGCGGTCGTTTTCGCGTTTTGGGGAAAGAGTGAATAGTCGGGAAAATGTCGGATGAATCACAAAATTTTAGTTGTTGACGATGAAAAAAACCTGCGCGAATCGCTAGTCGAATTAATCGAGAGCGAAAATTTCGCGGTCGAATCGGCGGCGGACGGCGCGGATGCGCTGTTGAAAATTCGCGCCGGAAAATTCGCCTGCGTTTTTCTCGACGTTCGGATGCCGCGAATGGACGGTTTGCAATTGCTCGCCAAACTCGGCGAAGAAAATCTTTTAAAAATGCCGGTCGTCGTCGTCAGCGCGTTCGGCGACAGCGAAAAAACTATCGAAGCGATGCGTTTGGGCGCGTTCGATTACATCACGAAACCGCTCGATATTGACGAATTTCTGCAAGTTTTGAAACACGCCGTCAAACAATTTGAACAAACGGCGGCGAATGATTCGATTGAGAAAAAATCGTCTGAAAAATCGTCTGAAACCGTTTCGATAATCGGGTCGAGTCGGGCGATGCGCGAAGTATTCAAGCAAATCGGCAGAGTTGCGGCGACCGACGCGACCGCTTTGATTACCGGCGAATCGGGAACGGGAAAGGAACTCGTGGCGCGGGCGATTCACGAATTTTCGGCGAGAAAAAACGCGCCGTTCGTCGCCGTCAACTGCGGCGCGATTCCTGAAAATCTGGTTGAAGCGGAACTTTTCGGTTACGAAAAAGGCGCGTTCACCGGCGCGGTTCAGCAGAAAAAAGGCAAGTTTGAAGCGGCTTCGGGCGGCACGATTTTTCTCGACGAAATCGGCGAAATGCCTTTGTCGGCACAAGTTAAACTATTGCGCGTTTTGCAGGAAAGAAAAATCGAGCGCGTCGGCGGCACGAATTTGATTCCGGTTGACGTGCGGATAATCGCCGCGACGAACCGCGATTTGCCTATAGAAATGGCGGCGAAAAATTTCCGCGAAGATTTGTTTTACCGGTTGAATGTTGTTTCCATTAATCTTCCGCCGCTGCGCGAACGGCTCGCCGACGTTCCTCCGCTCGCCGAATTTTTTCTCGAAAAATCCATCGTCAAACATCGTCTGCCGAACAAATATCTGACCGACGCATCTCTGCGCCTCTTGATAAATCGTGAGTTTAAGGGAAACGTCCGTGAACTGGAAAACCTCGTCGAACGCGCCGCCGTCACCAGCGGACTATCAAGCGCGATTACGCCCGAAAATTTGTTTGAGGAAATAATTTCGACCGGAAAATCGGCAACAAATTTCGGCGATTTGCTCGAATTACCGTTCAAAGAAGCGGTCGGCAAACTCGAAAAAATGCTCGTCGAAAAAAGTCTGCGCGAATCAAACGGCAATCGCACCGAAGCGGCGCAAAAACTCGAAATCAACCGCCGACTGCTTTACGATAAAATCAGGGAACACGGTATTTCGTAGACAAAACAAATGAAAATTTTAATCATCGGCGGAACGAAATTTCTGGGTCGTCATTTGACGGCGGCGGCTCTAAAGAATAATCACGAAGTCACGCTTTACAATCGCGGCAAACTTTCCCTTGAAAAAATCGAAAACGTCGAACAAATTCACGGCGACAGGAATACTGATTTGGACGAATTGAGCGGGCGAAATTGGGACGCGGTAATTGATACGTGCGGTTATCTGCCGCAGACAGTGAAACAATCGGCGGAATTTTTGTCGGACAAAGCTAATCAATATGTTTTCATTTCGAGCGGTTCGGTTTACCCCGAAACCAGAGAACCGAATTATGACGAAACGACGGCGACGGCAAAACTCACGGAAGACCAAAAAAGAACGGTTGAAAAAATTGATTCGAAAGGTGAATTTAACGGTTTAGTTTTGGGCGAAAACTACGGCGCGTTGAAGTTTTTATGCGAAGAAGCGGCTGAAATTGCAATGCCGAACCGCGTTTTAAGCGTTCGTGCCGGAATGATCGTCGGCGCGTTCGACTGGACGGATCGTTTTGCTTATTGGGTGATGCGCGTCGCTCGCGGCGGCAAAGTTCTCGCGCCGGGAAAGCCGGAAAATTTCGCGCAGTTGATTGACGTGCGTGATTTGTCGGAATGGATAATTAAAATGGTCGAGGAAAACGAGAACGGAATTTTCAACGTCACGGGCAAACCGTTTGAACTCGACTTTGGGAAAATGCTCGGCGCAATCAAAGAAGCCACAAAAAGCGACGCGGAATTCGTCTGGGCTGACGAAAAGTTTTTAACTGAAAACAAGGTCGAGCCGTGGAGCGAAATGCCTTTTTATCTGCCGGAATCGTTTGAAGAAGCTCGCGGGTTTCTGGCAATGAATGTTGATAAGGCTCTGGCGAAAGATTTGAAATTTCGCCCTCTCAGCGACACGATTCTCGATGTTTGGAACTGGCGCAAAAATCAGGATCACCAAATGAAAGCCGGAATTTCCGCTGAAAGAGAGCGGGAACTTCTGGACAAACTAAGTAAACAATAATCAAATTTTTTCGTAGTAAAAAGCTATGAAAAAGATTCTGGTCATCGGTTCGAGCGGCGCGGGCAAATCAACTCTTTCCGTTCGTCTGGGAAAAATCACCGGCATTGAAGTCGTGCATCTCGACAAACTCCACTGGAAACCGAATTGGACGGAACCGTCTAAAGACGAGTGGAAACTCATCGTCGAAAACGCTTTGCGCGGCGAATCATGGATTATGGACGGCAATTTCAGCGGCACGATAGAGATGCGAATGGCGGCGTGCGATACGGTGATTTTTCTTGATTTGCCGCGCACCGTCTGCGTTTACCGCATCTTAAAACGAGTCGCGCAGTCTTACGGAAAAAATCGTCCCGATATGGCGGCGGGCTGTAATGAACAATTCGACTGGACGTTTATCAAATGGGTTTGGAATTATCCGGCGCGGACGAAACCGAAAATCGAAGCGTTACTGAAAAGCGCTGAAAATGGAAAAACAATAATTAGCCTGAAATCGAAAAAGGAAATCGAAAATTTCTTTAC
>JALYQJ010000207.1 GCA_030855875.1 Acidobacteriota bacterium | reverse complement strand
AAAAAGGCGTTGTTGCATAAATAGGATGCGGAAACGATTGGGTGGTAAGATTTTTCTACCATGAAAAAGAAAACCACCTATCGCGTCCGCAACTGGAGCGATTATAACCGAAGTTTAACGAATCGCGGAAGTCTGACGGTTTGGATTTCTCAGGAATTGATTGACCATTGGCTGACGAGCGAGCCGAGCGGGACACGCGGACGCTCGCGGCAGTATAGCGCGGCGGCGATTCAGGCGATGGGAGCCTTAAAGTTTGTCTTTCATCAGGCGGGCAGACAGACGAGCGGACTGCTGGAGAGCATTTTCCGGCTGTTGAAGGTTGATTTGAGTGTGCCTGACCACAGCACGCTGTCACGGAGAATGGCGGGCATCGAGGTCGGTCTGCCGATCAAAGCGAGCGGGCGGGCGCGGCATTTGGTGATTGATTCGACGGGTTTGAAAGTCTATGGCGAAGGCGAATGGAAGGTGCGGACACACGGGGCGTCAAAAAGGCGGACGTGGCGGAAACTGCATTTGTGTCTGGACGGCGAAACGGGTGAAGTAATGGTGGCGGCGGCGACTGAGAATTCCGTGTCCGATTGCGAAATGTTTCCCGAAATGCTTGGGGCGGTCGAAGGCGAGATCGCGCAAATCAGTGCCGACGGCAGCTATGACCGGCGGAAAGTTTACACGGCGATCAGCGAACGGGGCATCGGGCGGGCGGCAATCCCGCCGCGCAAAGGAGCGCGGATTTGGCAGCACGGCAATTCAGGCAAGGAACGGTTGATCCGCGACGAGAATCTACGCTCGATCAGGAAGAAAGGACGCGCCAAATGGAAACGCGAGTCTGATTATCACCAAAGAAGTTTAGCGGAAACGGGCGTGTTCAGATTCAAAACTATTTTTACGGACAAATTGCAGTCGAGAAAACAGGAAAATCAGTTTCAGGAAATAATCATCAAATGCGCCGCCTTAAACCGGATGACGCACTTGGGAATGCCGGACAGCGACAAAGTTGTTAGCTGAACCGAAAATTGAAATTGAGAGAAATGATTATTTGTGCAACAAAGCCAATTAAAACTGTAAAAATATAAAACTATGGAATTGACAGTTGGAATCACGGGAGCGTCCGGGACGATTTACGCTTATCGAACTTTGCAGCTTTTAGCCGCAAGCGGCGCGGTCGAAACGATTAATTTGATAATGTCGGGCATCGTGCCGACGGTCGCGCAGGTCGAAATGGGCGCGAATCTGAAGGAAACAAGCGCGGAAAAAATCAACGAATGGCTCGGACTCCAAAAGGATTCAAAAATCATACGCTTTTGGCGGCTCGACAATCTCGCGGCAAAACCGGCTTCGGGTTCAAACAAACAAGCCGGAATGATTATCGTCCCGTGTTCGATGGGAACGCTCGGCGCAATTTCATCCGGCGTGGGAACGAATCTGATTCACCGCGCGGCGGACGTAACTTTAAAGGAAAGGCGCAAATTAATTTTAGTTCCGCGCGAAACGCCGTATAATGCGATTCATCTGGAAAATATGCTCAAACTTTCCCGCATCGGAGCGACCGTTTTGCCGGCGAGTCCGGGATTTTATCACCGCCCGAAATCAATCGCCGACCTCGTTGATCATTTGTGTTTCCGCATTTTAGATCAGTTCGACATTCCGCATTCGCGCAAAACTCAGTGGACGGGCGAAGAAGTCAAAGAATCGTGATAAAATTTACGCCGATAAGGAGTTTAATTGAGGTAAAAAATAAAAATATGTCCGCCGTTTTGGAACTTCCGAAAATCGAAAATTTACAAATCAGCCTCGAACGCGCCATCATTCACGCTCTCGAAGAACGCTATCACGCCGTTTTTTATAATGTGGATTATCAAACCTTCGCCGATTTAGTCGAAAAATTTCCTGAAAGACGAAATCCGCGCCTGACATTTGATCGAGGAGTTTTAGAAGTTATGCCGCTGCCGCAACACGATATTTCCGAAAGAATTATTGATACGATTGTTGATGTCATCGCCGAAGAATTTGAAATTGATTTCGTAAATTACGGTTCTTCGACGCAAAACCGTATCAAACTCGACCGCGGATTCGAGCCTGATTCTTCTTTTTACGTGGCGGAAAATGCCGAATTGATGCGCTACCGGGACAGATTTTTGGAAAGTGATCCGCCGCCCGATCTCGTTTTTGAAATTGACGTGACGCATTCTTCGATCAATAAATTCGCGCTGATGGCTTCGTTCGGCGTAAAAGAAATCTGGATGTATGAAAAAAAGCGTCTGCGAATTCTGCGTCTGAAAAACGGCGAATACGTCGAGAGCGAAAATTCAATCGTTTTGCCGAACGTGACCGGCGATATTTTGAACAGATTTATCGAAATCAGCAAAACGAAAAGCCGTCCCGAATGGCGCAAGGAAATACGCGAATGGGCGCGGAATATCAATAAAACACAATGAACACCGTCGAAAGATTTTCAAACCGCGTCGAAAATTACGTTAAATATCGCCCGGATTATCCGCCGGAAGTTTTGGATTTGTTTCGCAGTGAAATGAATCTGCAAAACGATTCCGTCGTCGCCGACATCGGTTCGGGAACGGGAATTTCCGCGAAAATGTTTCTCGAAAACGGTAATCCGGTTTTCGGCATCGAGCCGAACGCGGCGATGCGCGACGCGGCGGCGGAATTTTTGAAGGATTTTCCGCATTTCAAAAGCGTTGACGGAACCGCCGAAAACACGACGCTTGCCGACGATTCGGTTGATTTCGTCATTGCCTCGCAAGCGTTTCACTGGTTCGACAAAACGAAAACACTAAAAGAATTTACGCGCATTTTACGCGCCGAAGGATTCGTCGCTTTGATCTGGAACGAACGACATCTCGATACGAACGAATTTTTGCGCGGTTATGAAAAAATTTTATTGAAATTCGGCAAGGATTACGAAAAAGTTCGCCACGACAACTTGGACGAAAAACTTTTCACCAATTTTTTCAAAAGAGATTTTCGGCGCGAAACATTTCAAAACGCGCAGACGGTTGATTTTGACGGCTTGAAGGGCAGAATTTTGTCGTCTTCGTATATGCCTTCGGAAACGGACGAATCTTACGAGCCGCTCACCAACGAATTGCAAAGCCTCTTTGCCAAACACGCCGAAAACGGTAAAATACAGATTCTATACAATACAAATGTTTTCTACGCTCGTTTTTAATACTTTTTAATATATGGAAGTTACGACTAAATCTGCAATCAGAAAAATCTCGGTCGCGCATTCGCCCGATTCCGACGACGCTTTTATGTTTTACGGCTTGGCGACCAATAAACTGGAAACCGACGGATTAAAATTTGAACACACTTTAAAAGACATTCAATCTTTAAACGAAGCTGCTAAACAGGGCGTTTACGACGTGACGGCGATCAGCTTTCACGCTTTCGCATACGTCGCCGACAAATACGCGCTTTTGCCGCACGGCGCGAGTATCGGCGACAAATACGGTCCGATTCTCGTATCAAAAGAACCGCGTAAAATTGAAGAAATTCCGAATATGAAAATCGCCGTTCCGGGCGAACTGACGAGCGCGTTTCTCGCTCTCAGAATTTATAATCAGGATTTTGAATATGTCGTCGTGCCGTTTGACGAAATCATTGATTACGTGCAAAAAGGCAAAGCCGATGCGGGACTTTTGATTCACGAAGGACAGCTTTTTTACAAACAGATGGGTTTGAGCAAAGTTCTCGATTTGGGCGAATGGTGGTTTGAAAAAACAGGTCTGCCGCTGCCGATGGGCGGAAATGTTATTCGGCGCGATCTCGGTGAAGAATTGATGCGAAAAGTTTCCAAACATCTGCTGCAAAGCATCAAATATTCGATGGACAACCGCGAAGACGCGCTCGCCTACGCAATGCAGTTTGCCAGAGATATGCCGACCGAACTCGCCGACCGTTTCGTCGCAATGTGGGTCAACGATTTAACGCTCGACTACGGAGAGCGCGGACGCGAAGCCGTTAAAAGACTGCTTCAGGAAGGTTTCGACAAAGGAATAATTCCGCATCAGGTCGAAGTCGAGTTCGTTGATTAGAATTGAAATCAAAATTTTTGAAATTATATGACTTCAAAAAAAGGCGCAAAGTGTGATTCCAACTTTGCGCCTTTTTTATTTAACTCTTTCTGCTTCTCCAAAAGAAAGTAATCAAACTCTTTCGCCGCTTCGCGCATCTATTTTTCCAGTATCGAAAAAGGAATAAATTATGAAGAAAACGCGCATTTTATTATTTATCTCGGCTGTTTTTTGTCTGTCAATATCAGCGGCATTCGCACAGCCGTCAAACATCGCCAAAACCAATTTGAACCAGACGGAAATTGATAATATCGTCAAAAAATTTACAAACAACGAAGCAATGTTTCGTCAATCTCTGCCGACTTACGCTTTTAGCCGCAGCGTTTCCGTCCAAACGCTCGGAATGGGCGGACAAATTACGGGCAATTTGCGGCGTGATTCGTTTATGACTTTAACGACGGAAGGCAAAAGGTTGGAAAAAATCAACTTTGCCCCAATATCCACTCTGCCGCACGGATTTATGACCGCCGAAGATTTTGAAGATATGGGCGGAGTCAATCCTTTCGCTTTAGAACCGGCAGTTGTCAATCTTTATAATTTTACATATCTCGGCAAGGAAAAAATTGACGAATTGAATCTTCACGTTTTTGAAGTTTCGCCGAAGGTGATGCCCGACCCGAAAAAATCGAAGCTGCGTCTTTTCACCGGCAGAGTTTGGG
>JALYQJ010000202.1 GCA_030855875.1 Acidobacteriota bacterium | reverse complement strand
CTTCGGTGGCGGTCACGTCGCGCGGCGTGGCGATGATAAAGTTGATGTAATCTTCGTCAGTTACTTTCGGCGGATTCATTCTTTATTTTTATCAAATATCTTTTCAACTGCGTAAGTCCTAAATAATTAAGTTAATTTCATTAGGAGATTTCTCTATTAGACATCTTTCCAAAATAAATTAAGGGGAAGCAAACTTGAGATGGCGCGTCGAAAGTTTCAGATTGACAATCGCTGAAACCAATTTCCAAGTCTTCTCATAGTTTTTATGTTTCCCGCGATATTGTTCTTTGCAAATTCTGAAAATCTTGCACTCCCGATTCCGGTGTTCGATCACGATTCGCTCTTTAGCTAATTGCCGATTGTATTGCTTTTGCTGGCGGCTTAAAGGATGATGCTTTGACGCTTTATGCGGAACTTCCGAGTTTGGATAAAGTTCTTTGATTCCGATAAAGCCTTTGTCGGTTTTGATTTGAGCGTTTTCGTTAATCTTCAAATCGCTTTCTTTCAAGATTTTGAAATCGTGCCTCGTGCCTCTGGCACATCTGACCGACAGAATCAATCCGGTGAAAAAGCAGACGAGCAATAAGGCTTTTATCGTATGACGCTTTTTTTTCCTGAATAATAGGACTTTTGTTGGCTCTGCGGGCGTTCGATTTCCTGTTCGGTGACATCGGCAACCAGTTTCAGGTTTTCGGCGGTTAAGTCCCGATCATTCGGCAAATCAAGGGCTTTCATCAATCTTTTGGAAATGAAAGTGTAGCGTTTATGGGCATAACTCTCTGAAATGGAAAACATTTCCCCAAGTTGGAGAAACGTCTGATATTGTCGCAGATAAAGCAAAGTCAGCAATAATTGATCGGCAATTGTCAAAGAACTTTTTAAGCCGCGCTGACGCATTGGCTTTTGTTGCTTGAAACGAGTGATCTCGGTTTCAAGTTTGGTTAAAATGATTTGAAAAGTCCCGTAACTGACTCCCACCAGTCGAGTAAATTCAGCCGGACGTTTCAATTTGTATTTTTCAAACACGCTCATTCTGTTAAGTTTAGCAGAATCAGCACTTATTTAGGAAAGTTGTCTATTCAATTTGTAGGGTCTGGGTCGATTTCAAAGAAACGCAAACATACCAATCCATCTTTAGCTGCAATAACGACTTCTTTATTGGTTTTATGTACAACATCTCCAGGCACAAACTGGTGATCTTCGTTCCATACGACTGCATCTTGTACAACCCAATATTTATTGTCAAACTTTGCACGACTTTCAAATTTGCCTATTGCCCGAATCGTGCGACTAATATCAAGAACAGAAGAATCCCAATTGATAGTTTGTTCGACCACTGAAGGAAAAGCCCAATAGGAACCAACAGTTTGTTTTTGGGCATTGTCCCAGTAAGTATCAAAATTTTTTAATAAGACTTCTAAGAGTGCAACTGCTTTTAGCTGACTTTTGCAGGACAGAGATTCTAAATTTTCAGTATCTGTTATATTAAAGGACTCTTGCAATAAAATGTCTCCATGATCGAATTCAGCATCAAGTTTATGAATTGTTACGCCACTTTTTTTAAGTCCTTTAAGTATTATGTATGGTAATGACCAAGGACCTCGACCTTCTGGCAAAAGAGTTGGGTGAATATTGATACCCTTAATAGCATAGTCTTCTAAAATCGGAATTTTGTATGGATAAGCGGCAGATATTAACAAATCACAACCTAATTCCTTTAAATTGTTAATATCAGTAGATTTTACTTTGCTAAATTGGACAGGAGCATGAAATGAATCAGCGAGGGATATAATATAGTCGTTGAAATTGTACTTATTATCAGTTTTGTAAGTAAATACTTTAACAACCTCATGTCCATTATCGGATAAATGCTCTAAACATTTGTAAAAAAAATCGTAACCAAAGTATGCTATTTTCATTGTGGTTCAAAAATTAATATTTTAATGCTTTTATTATACAAGAGTTCCATTGATGACGGGGCTACGTAATTTTTTTTAGTCGGGTAATCAATGGCTAATTGATCTAAATAAGGGTCAAAATAAATATATGTATCTGCGAAAAATTCACAAACATAATGTGTCCAAAGATCTTCTATGTCGTAAAGCTGATGTGCTGACAAGAAATGTATAATAGCTTTTCTACGGTGTGTATTACTTATCTCTAAAAAAAAATTTGCCGAAACTCTATGCTTCCAAAATAAGCCCCATAATCTTGGAGATATAATAAAAAAAAATGGGCAGAAAACTATACATTTCAAATTATTTTTTTCCAAATAAGCAATCAAGGCACTAGTAGATTTGATATTGCCAACCAAATTATTTGGCTTATTAAAGAATTTTAGAACAGCTTCCAGAGCGAGAATACGACAATGGGTTTTACTAACTTCGCGGCTCATTTTCTGGTTGGGGTTCAAGGGGTTGTCGGACATCTTTCCTCCACCAAGCTATCACGTAACCATTTTGGGGCGATAACCAACCCCGGTGTTTATATCTAATCAAAAATGGATCATTCGTATCGTGCGGAATAGGATTATCATTAAGTCCTGCCATCGTTAGCACATATACATCAATTATGTCTGAAACTTCACTATAATCGAAATTTACTGTTGCATTGAGCGTTGGGAAATCATGAGTAAGTGCTAATATACTTTCTGTTTCAAATGGTAACTTTACTTGATATTCAATAGATTGAAGTCCAGAAATATCAACTACACCTGGGATATTACCAGTAGCCGTTATTTCATTGTCTTTAATAATTGCATCAATAGTGCACTTACTTTTCCCGACCCAAAGATTTTTTACTGAATATTCTATTTTGGGATCTACAGGAATTGGAAAAGTTCTCTCATCTTGTTGCCATACAAATTCCTTAACTGCACGTTCCTGCACAATAAACTGTAAATCTTTAGCATCTGACTCATTTGTCAGTCTATAGATTGTAATTATTATTTGATTTGTAACAGGATATTTTTTATATTCAAAGCGAATCTTTACTGTAATAAGCTGATTGCTAGGATGCTTACAAAGTTTGACTGTTGCTATATAATCCTCAACATACGCTCCCTTATACTGATCAACAGCTTGCAATAATTCTGTAAGATAATCTTTATTTGATAAGTTTTGAAGTCTATGTAGTTTTTTATTTTCTCTCACTGTAAAGGTATAAGCGAAAATAAAGGCAGCTACAATAGATGTAATCACAGAAAGTAAAGCATTTGTGAAGAACTGAATAGCAGTTATATCAGCGATAAAGAATTTTGAAACTTCAAAAGACACAATCAATAAACGCAAAATAATTACAGTAATAACAAAGACAACCAAAGAAAGAATTATTGCCCTTTTTGAAACTTTGGTCGTGTCTTCAAAGATTTCAGTCACTGTTGTTTTTTTATTTAACATCGCAATCGTCTGTATTCCAATTAAAATTGAATAGAATTTGTTTTTACTTTTTGAGTAAATTCGTTTAAGACGAAGATAAAATAATTCCATCTATTCTCAAATGAAGTATTCCCTAAATTTGTTCTGAATAAAAAGGTCTTAACTAATTTACCTAAAATTATTCTTATCTTTTATATAATTGCAAGTAAATTTTCGTTTCTGTCTAAAAAATACTCCTTTACTCAAGAACATCAATAAGTAAGGTTGATTAACATTTATGATAAGCATTGCGTGGATAATTTACTCCGCAATTATTACAATGCTTTGTTTGTTTCTGATGCTCACGCGAGTGATTGCGAAGCATCGCCACGCTTGAAAACGACCGACGGCAAGTTGAACACTTTAAAAGTGAATTACTCATTTTGTTTAATCCGTTAATGATTGAAAACTTATTTCCTCATCGCCGTCCGCCGGTGTCGCCCAAATCTTTGAAAAGACGAGTTCCGGCTTTTCCAAGAAACTCGGTATTTCCTTCTCGACGCTTTTTATCCTGACCTTTAACGGCTGCTCAAAGATCACGTCCGATGTCGTAAACCAGAAGAGGGGAGAGGGCTTGCTGCCCGACACCGCCGGATGCCTGGCACTCGTCCGCAAATTGTTCGTCCAGTGATTTTCGATTGATTCGATTAGCACCGCCCTGATCCGTTTGACCCCATAATCTCCAACATGCTTTTTCTGCTTAACCACGTAATGAAAATGAGCGCGCAGCTTTTTCTGCATCTTCTTAATCGAAGCCGTTTTCCGGTCGGCTTCATAAAAGAAATACTGCGCTCTTTCTTCTCCCTCACGGTCGGGGAAATAAAGTGCGAAAAAGGCATCCGGTCGGTGAGGGAGCGTCTCGGTTTCTTCCGACTCCTTAAATTTCCCTTGCGGGTCGTAGTAGACTTTTGAAACTTCGACCGTATTCCAAAGCGTCGGACCTTGATAAAATCCTAATAACTCAACCTTGCCTTTTGATTTAAGACAAGCCCGCTCCAGCATATAGTGAAAGCGGGAGATCATCAGCTCGTGATGCAGATGCATCAATCGCCCCTGCATTTTAATCATCTCGCGGCTCATCGTGATTTCGCTGTAACGCTTTTCTTTATTTCGCCTGACCGTTTCGTAATCGAGCTTTTCGGTGTCATATCCTTTTTCATTAACCAGAAGAGCGAGAGCGCGTTTATCGTCCAGATAGTAGTTGAACTCGGTCGGATAAAACGTCGAGGGGAATGCCCATCTATTAATCAGCTCCTGATGATAGAGATTTTGCAGATGCCTCTCGGTCGTTCTCATATCGCCCGAAGCGAGCCGGACGATAATCGAAGTCGGCACAAATCGGTAGCGGTAAACGATGTCGATTATTTCAATCGAGCGGGGAGTGATCCGACGCGGCGGCAGGTTTTCCAGTGTATCGCGCGAGTATTTTTTGAGGCGTTTTCCTTTTTCGTTTTCTGTTTCTATTTCCTGCATTGTTTCAAGCGGTTTAATAATCAAACTCGGGGACAATTTATAAGACCAATCTGCGGTAAGTTCAGGAATTCATCGGCAAATCCCGGCAAACGATTTTAGCCGTCCAAATCCAATCCCGGGTTGGCTTCCTTCAGATGATCGAAGATTGTCGCTTTCTTTTTATTCCGTACGGTAGTCTTTGAGGAAATCTCGCCCGGCGTTGTCCAGTCGGATTCATCTTGCTGCTGTTCCTGTCGTCGCGGATGTTGCGGCGTAGATTCTACTTCGTCATTGGATTCTGGCGGTCGGTTCTGTAATTGTAGTAAATCCTGCCGGTCTTGGAAAATCCGCCGGTTTGCTTCTTCCGGCGAGAGGGCATTTGCTTTACGCGCCAGTTTTTGAACATACCATTCGACATCCGTTTTTGAAACGTAGAAATCTTTGACCAAGGGGACAAGCAGCGGCTGCGTTTCCTGATTCGGGAGCTGCACGAAACAATGTCGCTGCTGCTGTAATTTAAGGGCTTGCGTGAGTTCCAGCAATTGTTCGTCGGGCGTGTAATACTGAACGCTCGACAGCTCCTGATACGGCACCGGCACGAACACCGGAATATCGGCAACTCCTTCGCTTTCGCTCCAACTCGCGGAATGACTTTCGCCGGAGAACTCACTGCTCGAATCCGCGCTTGAAAATCCGCTCGTGCTTGATTCAGACAGTGCCGACGGGTTTGAACCCTCGAACCACATCGCCCCGGTCAGAAAATTATCAGAGGGCGGAAGATAGGTCTGACCGGAAAGACTGGCGTTCGAGATACCGCTCGCCGTCCCGCTGCCCCGACCGCTGCTCGTTCCGTCGCTTTCGCCGCGGCTCGACGTGCGCGTGTAAACTTTCTCTCTCACATATTTATACCAGTGCTTGGTCTGGTAAATCGCCGCTTTGATTTTCAGCGGGTCGAGCTTTCCGATAAACAGTTCTTCCGCCATTCTTCTGGCATCGTCCGTCCGCAGTCCGCCGAAGACGGTTTTGATCCGGCAATTGGCTAACACCGCATCTTCTATTTCCTCGTTAAGCTGTCCGAACCGCTGATGACTCAGATTCAAAAACAAACCGAATTTCCTCACCTCATCAAGCGCATTACAGAGGTCAATCGAAACGAAGTTTTGAAACTCATCAAGGTATAATTGATACGCTCGCGGATCATTTCCCGCCGCATCTTTTTTCCGCCTCAGTGCTGCCTGAAAAAACTGGTTGACGAGGAGCGAGCCAAACAGCCGGGCTTCCTCGCGCGATAAATCTTCCGACGGAGCGAGATTGACGAGGATGATTTTCTGTCGGTTCATCGCCTCCGTCAGATCAATCGTTTTGCCCGCGATGCCGACGAATTGCAAAAGAGTCTCCGATGTCAGAAACGGGAACAGGCGGTTTTTCGTCGAAAGGATTTCATTGCGGAAATCCGCCAGCTTTGAAAGACTTGCCAGTTCCAGCCATTCGCGCCTGATTAAATCGTTTTCTATCTTTGCCGCCAGTTCTTCCTTGATTAATTTGGAGGACTTGAAATCGAGCAATTGAGCGATCTGCGGCAGAGTTAAACCGGCATCGAGCATCGAGGTGTAAATAACCTTTAACGTCCGCCCTAAAGTCGGCGTGGTGTCGGCGTTTTTAGCGTCCCAGGCGTGAAGCGTCGCCTGAATGAGATTATCCACCTGCACATTTGTTTTGCCGGTCGCGTTTTTCGTAAAAAAGTTAAACCCGACGATGTGTTTCGGCTCCGACAGATTGAGCAGAATGATCTCGCGGCTGGTGACTCGGTAGGCGCAGAATTTCAGCACGTCGGAGTAGAGCGTTCCGTGGGGGTCGATCAAACAAAAACCCTGACCGGATAATACGTTGCCGCGCATCAGGGATTCCAGAAACTTCGATTTCCCGCCGCCGCTCGATCCGATGATGTGATGATGGTAAACGCGGGCTTGAGGGGCGAGCGCGAGTGGTTTGCCGAGCGCATTGTAACCGATCAATTGCCCTTTCATATTTTTTCACATAACCTTTCACAACTTTTCAGAACCTTTTATCACCTTTCACATAACCTTTTACAATAAATCGTTCTGCCGTTCCTCTAAATCGAATAATTTATTTCTCAGTTGATTAAGCTGCCGCTGCTTATCGTCTTCGGATAAAACCGAATACTTTTCGATCTTTTCGATTTGTCTCGTTACCCGCCCGATGCTCTCTTCGATTTCCTTTAACGCCGCCGCTCTTTGTTCCCGCTTATCGGGTTTGTGCTGCGGCGCGGGCGGGTTCCTAATAACATTGAGCCGCGCTTCCTTTTCGGCGATGCTGATGTCCAAATCGAGTTTTTTATCTTTGTTTTGTAAGTCCCTGTGAGAATCAATCGTCTGAACGTCTTTCAAGGCGTTTTCGTTTTCCAGAATCTTTTTGTCGAGTTCCAGTCCTTTCGCTTTATTGGTTTTGCTTTTGTTCTCCAGATCGAAATACTGGTCGGCGTAGTGGTTGGCGTTGGTGATATGCTCGACTTGCAGCTTGCCGATCTCTACTTTATCTTTGAGACCTATTTTATCGAGCTTCCGGTTGACCGCGCTGTTGACGGCTTTCGGCAGCCTCGTTATAAAGCTCTCGCTCGCGTCTTCGCCTTCGCCGGCATTCCGTAAATTCCGTTCCCGTCCGCCCGGCACGAGTTCTCCCGGATGTCGCCACTGTCCGTCTTCGTAGGGGTCCGCCATTTGTATTAGTCCCTCCTGTCGCTGTTGTCGTTCACTCTCTCCGGCAATCGCCGCGTAAAAGTATGCTCCCGAAAATAAGAGAAAAATGATTCCGAAAATCTGCCACCATTCCATAACTTACCCGCACGATTGGTTTATTCAACTTAACTAACCGAATTATTTATTCCTTTTGAATATCTTTTTACCGAGATCGGTGCCGAATCTGATCAGCGCGTCATTGCGTTTTTGTGTTTCTCGCTGCCGCTGCTGCTCGCGCTGACTGGCTTCCCGCTGCGCCTGACGGCGGTCGGATTCCTCTCTGCGGACGGCTTCGTAGGTCTGTTCGCATTCGGGCGGTAGGGTGACGACTTTTCCGCTTTTGATTTGTTTGATAACGAGGGCGCAGTTAACCGGCTTCGGCGGTTTCTCCTGCGAAGTCATTACGGGCGCATCGGTTCGATACGAATTCGGCGGCTGATTTTTTGCCGGCGGATTAGTCGCGGGCTTTGCGGAGAACCACCCGCTCGTCGTCTTTGAAACCGCCGCCGGGATCGTGCCGACCCAGTTCCACACCGGAACCAGTATCACGCTGTAAGTGAATGTCACAAGCATTAGAATTCCCGCCAGTGCCGCCGCGTAGAAATACAATGTCATTTTCTGCATTATCTGCATTAGACGTAACTCCCTCTCTATGCTATGTTTACCGGCTGCCCCTCATTCGGGTCGGCTAATAATCACAAGGAGATAAAAAATAATGACGCTTCTTTTTATCGGTTTGATAATCGGTATTATCGTCGGGCGTTTGATCGGTCAATCAAAACTTTCCGGTTCGTCAATCAACCCGCAATCGCCGCCGCCGGTTCGCCGTCGTGCGCCTGCCGGAGATTCCGGTGTTGGAAATGCTAATCGCTCGTTCGACCCGGTTTCCGATTTAATGAACGAAATGCAAACCGGCGTTCAGCTTCTCGCCGAAGATCAGCGCAACCGCAACTTCCGCGAGGCGGTTAGAATAAAAGCCGACCGCCGAAAGCTGCAAAGCGCGTATCAATCGAGTTCTTCCCGCTAACCCGGTGAAAGAACCTTTACCCAAGACCGGCTATGTTTGTCGGTCTTTTTTTTGTGATTGATAATTGCTTCTCGAACTTTTACGCGAAGAATATTCGCGCAAAGATCAAGACAAATAATCACGTGTTCCTTCATTAAAAATTGGGTTGCTATTTATAATGAGAAAAAACGTCGAAATCTTACAGATTTTTTTTCGATTTCGATAATTTTTTTTACTCGAAGAACTTAAAGCAAGTTTTTTGCTGCTTTTTCACCCGATATAATTTTTAGTTATTGGTTGAAATTATTTATTTCCATATTCATTCTTTTCTGTTAATGCCTTGTTCGGAGCGTAATTTTTAATTTAAAAGTGCCGCTTCTGAGGCACGGTTTAGTTCGTTGCTTGTCCGGTTAGGGCAAGCATCTTCTTTTCTTCGTCTTCTCCGCCCTTGCCGAAAGCTAACGGTTAGTGCCAGCGCAGGCTACCCTTACCGCAGGTTGAGGAAGCGTTTAGCGACCGAAACCCAAGCGTCCGACAAATTCAAATCCCGACGGTCAGGCGGTTTGATATTTTTCGGTTTGCCCTGATGGTTTAATCGGGCAAAAGCGCAGTCGCCTATCTCTCGCCCGCATCAAATTAGTTTGGTGCGGTGAATGGTCAATTAACCGAAAGTGGTTAGCTTTCGGTTGCGAGAGTGACGATGCGGTAAGGGTAGCCTGCGGTGAGCAGGCAAGGGCGGAGTTAGTTTCTAATAGGCGTTTAGCCGGTGTGGTTACACATACTATATATCACTACCGTATGTCGTTTTTACGCGCGACATATTTCCTC
>JALYQJ010000104.1 GCA_030855875.1 Acidobacteriota bacterium | reverse complement strand
TTTACAAAACGTCCGGCTTTTTTGGTCATTAAGTTTTCAATTTAACGTCAGTTCGAGATAAGCCAAAATAAGTATGTTTGCCGGAGTGTTTTGTGCGCTGAGATTGAATTCTGCCCGTCAAAAGCGTCTTTTGATTATTCGCACAAAACATTTTGTTTTGTTTTATTCAAACATCGTGATTATTCAAGTTCACTTTTCAAGTATCGCTTGTAAATGTCTGAGCTAAAATGAAATTGTCGAATTTATAAAGGTTTATTATGCTGAAAACAGTTGCTTTCTCTCCACGCAACCGGCTTTTGAACGCTTTGAATGATGACGAATTCAGTCGGATTGTTCCGCATCTCAAATCGGTTGAAGATGTTGTCGGAAAAAGAATCAACGCCGATTTTATGGCGGTAGTCTGTTCGACTTGCACAAAAAGTGAATAGAGCGCGGATTCGGAACGCGCGTTTTTTACAAACTTCAAAAATTAAGATTACAAAGCACGGGCTTTTTTAACTCGTGCTTTTAATTTAAGAAAAATTCATTCAATGTTACTTTTAGTTCACTCTCAAAAAGCAAAAACTATAAGAGTCTGTTTAAATTTTCAGGAAGCCAATTGTCTGAGCATTAACCGGATCATCGCCAAATGAATGAAAGCTCTGGGTACTTCCGTGTTTTCTTCATAATCTTTGACCAGCCGGCGATTCCAAATTAACCATCCGAAAGTTCGCGGCGGGCGATCCATCTTTTGGGCAGGACTTGAAAGCCTCCGACTCCGAATACTTTGTTGACGATTTCAAAGATAAAACCGAATATACTCTCGATTCGTGCGACATATTCAACTCCGTCAAAACCTTGATCAGCCAACACTTTCTGCAATCGCGGATATTTTCCCCGCGCCTCATAAAACACGCCTTTCCGCGCCCGCCCGCTCTCCCGTATTGGCGGCGACGATCAAAATTCCCATCATCAAGCCCAAAGTATCGGTTAAGATAAATCGCTTTCTGCCATTCACCTTTTTGTTTCCGTCCAACCCTTTTTCCGTCGTCACCGAGGCGGTTTTCACACTTTGCGAATCTATCAGTCCCAGACTCGGACATTTCTCTTTGCCTTTTTTGACGCGCACTTTCTCGCGCAAAGTATCGTGAATAATTTCAATTAAACCGCTCGTTTCAAACTTTCGAAAATAGTAATAAACCAGTTGCCATTTGGGCAAATCTTTCGGCAAATAACTCCATTGACAACCCGTTTTGACCACATACAGCAACGCATCAATGACGGTTCGCAAACTGTTTTTTCGCTTTCTTCGGTCTTCAATAAATTCTGCTATAATTTGCCAACGGGCATCGGTTAAATTTGTTGCATAACTCATTTGTTCGCTAACTCCTTGAATTTTATTAGTCTAAAACCAAGTTTAGCGAACCCGTTGCCCGGTTTTCAATTTTCACCTTTTAAATTTAAACAGACTCTAAAGATGATGAAGTAAAAGAATATATTTCATATTTGCATGAAATCTTAAAATCTCAATGACTTATTTTAGAATACGACAAATTTGTTGTGTAACAGTTTTGTTGTAGTTGTTTTTATGAGGCGATTCAATTTGAGCCGCCTTTTTTATCGGTATAGAATAATTTGTTTATGAACAAACACAAACTCAAACAAAAACGAAAACTATTGCAGCAGACGAATAAAAAATATGTCGGCTTTCACGTTTATCGTTCGGTCAATGAAAACCTGCCGTTTATGTTTTGGGAACGGCTGACGGATGAGCCGATTCAGGACGGAAATTTTAACGACACGGCGGCGGAAGTTGGTCAGCGTTATTTTTATAAGCTGACGCAGGTTGACGCAAACGGCAATGAAAGCGCGCCGGTTACGCCGAAAACTACTTTTACGGATCACGCGGGAAATCAGTTTGAGCAAAATCCGCTGGTTGATTTTGCCGGTTATAATATGTATCGTTCGGCTGATAAAAATGTGCCGCTCGAAAAGTGGGAACGGCGCAATACGGAGCCGATTCCGACGACGGAATACAAGGACGAAGGCGTGCTGTCGGGTGAGATTTACTTTTATTACGTCCGCGCCGTTGATTCAAAAGGCAATGAAAGCGCACCGTCGGAGATTATGCGCGTTATCAGAAAATAAACCGGAATATAGTGGACATTCTTTTCCGAAAGGCGATTGAATTTCAAAGATTACACTAATTGTACTAACTGATTCTTCTTCAAGCGAAAAGACTTATCGCAAAAATTTGACAACCCGCTTCGAGTTCGCGTAATCTTAATTTCGGAGGTGATATGAATATGATAGAAAATTCAGATAATACACCGCCAGACTTTAGCCGCCGGTAACCCGGTTCTGCCGGTAATCCGGTCTAAAGAATGGAAAGGTAAAAAATTACGACTAGGTTAATAATGAGGAAGTTGATAACAAGGAAGCTGTCGGTGGTATAAAGTAGCGATACTCAACCCGATATTTTCAGTATCTCCGGCTAAATTATCCAAACCGATGTCAACATAAATTAAGTAAAGGCGACTTATAAAGAGTCGCCTTTTTTAATTACTTCCATCTATAAAATTATCTCTCCGCGTTCACCCAAATTTTTTGAGCTTTTTTCTATTTATTTCAAACAGCGTTTCGGATAGAATAATCAACAGACAGATTTTTAATCATTTTTCGCATCTTAAAAGCAAGTTTTTTGACAGGAGAAAACTACAAAATATGAACACATACGAAACTACTACTTTCGGTAACAACTCGGCGGCGGAAGCCTTGCCCGAAGAACGCGCAAGATTTATCCGCAAAACTTATCTTCATCTGGCGGCGGCAATTCTGGCGTTCGTCGCGCTCGAAACCTTTTTGTTTGCGTCCGGCGCGGCTTACACGATTATGTCAACGCTTCGCCTTGGCGGTTCGATGTCGTGGCTTCTCGTTTTAGGCGCGTTTATGGGCGTTTCGTGGCTGGCGAGCAGTTGGGCAAATTCTCAAACGTCGAAGGGAATGCAGTATCTCGGACTCGGACTTTATGTGATTGCCGAAGCGATTATCTTCGTGCCGATGATGTTTATGGCGGCGAGCTTCGGCGGCGGCGACGTGATTGTTAAAGCCGGAATCGTGACGCTCGGCTTGTTTCTCGGCATAACGTCGGTCGTCTTTTTGACGCGCACGGATTTCTCGTTTCTCGGTCCGATTATTGCCATCGGCGGATTTGTCGCGCTTGGTTTTATCGTAGCGAGCATTTTGTTCGGCTTTAGTCTTGGCAGTTTGTTTGCGTTTGTAATGGTGGCTTTTGCGGGAACGGCGATTCTTTATGAAACGTCGAACGTGATGCACCGTTATCAAACGACGCAGCACGTCGCGGCTTCGCTGACATTGTTTGCGGCAATCGCACTTTTGTTCTGGTATATTTTGAGTATTTTCAGTTCGAGAGATTAAACGATTGTTAAAATTCCAAGAAAAGGCGGATTATTTTGTCCGCCTTTTTTGTTTTTGATAAAACTTGCGTCTTTTGCCGGTCGGGGCGATAATCTTTTTTATTATGAAAAAAACAATTTTAATTTACGTGCTGACGTTGATGTTCGCGCTTTCGGCTTTCGCTCAAACCGCGCCGAAACCGCCGTCAACTCATTTGAAGGTCGGCGATTCCGCGCCGGAACTCGTCTTGAACGACACGGACGGAACCGCCGTTAAACTCTCCGATTTCAAAGGCAAAAAATCGGTCGTGCTGGCGTTTTACATTCTCGCTTTTACCGGCGGCTGAACGAAGCAATTACAGGCATATCAGGCTGATATTGCCAAATTCGACGCTTCGGAAACGCAGGTTTTAGGAATTAGTATGGACAGTTTTGCCGCCAATAAAAGATTCGCGCAGGACATCGGCGTAAAATTTCCGCTTCTCAGCGATTGGAAACGAAAAGCTGTGAGGGATTACGGCATTTACAACGAAGAATCGGGCTATGGAACACGCGCCACTTTCGTTATTGACAAAGACGGGAAAATTCAGCATATCGAACTCGGCAAAACGGCGATTGACCCGACCGGCGCGTTTCAGGTTTGCGATTTACTGCAAAAGAAAAAGCCGACAAAGCAATAATCAATTACGAATTATAAATTACGAATTACGAATTTAATGAGGAAATCTTCGTTAAATTCGTAGTTTGTTTTGTGTAAGGTTGATGAAAGAAGACATAAAACTGTCGGACGAAGCTATTAAGGCGGACGATCAAATTTTAACCGGATTCGGCGCAAAATTCGCCAACACTTTTCGCGCACTAAAAAATCGCAACTTTCGTTTATTTTTTCTAGGTCAAATCATTTCTTTAACCGGAACGTGGATGCAGTCGGTCGCGCAAAGCTGGCTCGTTTATCAAATAACGGGTTCGGTCGCGCTGCTCGGACTAATCGGTTTTGCCGGACAATTTCCGGTGTTTTTGTTAACGGCGTTCGGCGGCGCGTTTGCTGATAAATACGACCGGCGCAAAATTCTGGTCATCACGCAAACTTGTTCGATGGTGCTGGCTTCCGTTCTGGCATTCCTGACATTGACCGGCTCCGTGCAGGTTTGGCAATTATTCGTTTTAGCTTCGCTTTCCGGCATCGTTAACGCTTTCGATATTCCGACGCGCCAATCTTTTGTCGTGGATATGGTCGGCAGAGAAAATTTACTCAACGCAATCGCGCTTAACTCGTCAATGTTCAACGGTGCGCGGATCATCGGTCCGGCAATTGCCGGAATTTTAGTTGCCGCCGTCGGCGAAGGCTGGTGTTTTTTGGGCAATGCGATTAGTTATATAGCGGTTATCTGCGGGCTTTTGATGATGAACATCGAGCGGCGTGAAATTTTGCAAACAGCCGGTTCAGCGATGGAAAAAATTAAGGAAGGTTTTTCGTTCGTCGCCGAAACAAAACCGATTCGCGCTTTGATTTTGCTTCTCGGCTTAGTCAGTTTGATGGGAATGCCGTATGCCGTTTTGATGCCGATTTTCGCCGATCAAATTTTGCAGGGCGGCGTTCAAGGCTTGGGAATTTTAATGGGCGCAAGCGGTTTCGGTGCGCTTGCCGCCGCGCTGACTCTGGCATCGCGGAACAGCGTCAAAGGTTTGGGCGTTTGGGTCGCGGTTTCGTCCGGCGTGTTCGGAGTATTTTTAATTTTATTTTCGTTTTCCAGTTCGTTCTGGATTTCAGCGGCTCTGCTCGTGCCAATCGGTTTTTCGATGATGCTTCAGATGTCTTCATCAAACACTTTGATTCAGGCGATGGTGCCGGACGAATTGCGCGGTCGCGTGATGGCGGTTTATTCGATGATGTTTATGGGAATGGCTCCGATTGGTGCGCTTCTGGCAGGTTTGCTGGCTGGAATTATCGGTGCGCCGCTGACGGTCGCGCTCGGCGGCGCAATCTGCATAATCGGTTCTGTTTTTTTCGGTTGGCGTTTGCCGAAACTGCGCGACGAAGCGCGTCAGCTTATCATTGCGCTGCAAATGACCGGCGGCGAACCGGCGGCAAAGGCGAGTTTTCAGGAACCGGCTCTTTTAAAAAACACAAATTAATTTTTGACGCGAAGTTTTGCTTTCTCCTCTATCTTTAAATATCAAATAAAGGTATAAATGTATAAAAGAATTATGAAATTTTTCTCTGATTTCTGAAAACTATTTATTAAATCAAGTTCAATATTTTTTTTAACAAAGACTTTTTGTGTGCTTTGTCACGCATTTTCCTTTATACTTTTATAGTATAATTTACGATATTTAAGAATCGCATTTAGCACTTGCTTTTGAATATTTTAAATTTTAGATAGAATAAAAATAATCTCAAAGCCGAGCGATTTGAGATTAAAAGCAAATTATTCCGATGAAGAACAGCAACGATTCGGTCAACTTTCCCCAAATTGTCCTAAATCAAATTAATTTAAAGTTATTTGTT
>JALYQJ010000162.1 GCA_030855875.1 Acidobacteriota bacterium | reverse complement strand
AAGCCGTTATGCACAACGGCTGACGAATAATGCCCTTTCGGTTCGGGCGCGTTTGGCAGTTTAATTTTCTTCAACTCAATTTCTCCAAAATCTTTTCAATTTCCGCTTTTAAATTACTTAAATCACTTTGTGTAATGTTCCAGATAATTTCCAAATCAACCGTCGCGTAACCGTGAATAATTCGATTTCGGGTGGCAATTATTTTTCGCCACTCGATCTGCGGATTACCGGAACGAAAATCTCTCGTCAGATAATTTGCGGCTTCACCGATGACTTCAACATTTCTTACAACCGCGTCAATCATCATCAAATTGGTTTGAAATTTCGCGTAATCAGCATTTTGCAAATAACTTTCGATTTTGCCGATGCAGTCGAGAATATGCTGCAAAAACACCTTATTTTCTTTTGTCATAAAGCACCTGCAAATCTTTCAAAACGTATTCCCGAACGTGCGGACTCAAACTGTTTTCCGTCACCAAATCAACCTTTTTCCCCAAAGAATCTTCAATCTCGAAAGCCGCATCAAGCCAATCAAACCCTTTCGGCTTGGAAAATCGAACGAGCAAGTCAACATCGCTTTTTTCATTAGCTTCGCCACGAGCGAAAGAACCGAACAAGGCGCAAAACTCAATATCGTTGCGCTCGCAAATCTCGACGATTTTTTCTTTTTCGGCTGAAGCTAAATTCATATAGTCAATTAAGTTTCAAGGAGTCGGCAATTACTTGAATTTCTTTATCAGCAACATTCAAATCTTCATCAGGTGCTTGAATTGTAATTACAGCATCGGTGTCTTGTTGAGTTATAAGAAAAAAATCTGAAGTGTGCGGAATATCTTCACCAAGCAATGCAATAGAAAAGTTCTTTCGGATACCTGTATATTGCTTGTTGTTTATAATTCGATTTACCTTACTGCTTTTGACCTTGGTAATTTTTCCTATCGGTATTTCTGATGCCAAACCTTTTATAAAATTTTCTGAGTATTCGCCTAAATCAATAGTATTTCCTGACTTTGGTATCGTTATAATAAACAGCGTATTATCGGAATCTTCAACTTGCACAAATCTTATTCCATCTTCCAAAATCGTATCTTCGCTAATCCGCCAATTGTCCCCATATGAAAAATTCAATTCATTCTTTTCATAAACTTTTGTAACAAATTCTTTTTGCGGTTTTTTATTCGAATCAATAATTTTCTCAACCGATTGACACGACGCTAAACCAAAACAAATTGCTATGATAAACAATGAAATTGTCTTACCTTTACTCATATTTATCCAACGCTTCCTTCCAATTTCAACCATAGAAGTTTCTGCGCTTCGACGGCATATTTAGACTGTGGCTAAAATCCGAACCTCCTGCTTCAGACGGTCGGCAAGTTTATCTTTTTCGGTTTCAAGGTCGTAACGCGATTGCAGGTTGAGCCAGAATCTTTCCGAAAGACCGAAATAAAGCGACAGACGTAAAGCCGCATTCGGCGTAATCGAACTTTTTTCTTCGATGATTTCAGCAATATTTTCTAACGAAATTTTCGTGTCTTCCGCCAGACGCGCTGGACTGATATTCATCGGCAATAAAAATTCTTCGCGCAAAACTTCGCCCGGATGAATTGGTTTTAATTTGCTCATAAATAAATCTCAATGGTAATCAACAATTTCGACTTCGTAAGCATCTTCGCCGCGCCATTCAAAGCAAATTCGCCATTGATCGTTGATACGAATACTGTTTTGTCCGGCGCGATTTCCCGACAATTTTTCCAAACGATTCGACGGCGGAATTCGTAAATCATTCAAACTTTCCGCCGCATCTATAATTTCTAACTTTCGCCGCGTAATTCGCTGAATGTCGGTCGGCAATTTTCGAGAAAATTCGCGCCCGAAATCTTTTCAGTTTCCTTGTCGGCGAAACTTTTTATAATTATTCATTCCAAAGTTTTTCCCATTCGCTTTCGGAAACTTTTCTCTTATCAACTGTCATAATGCAACCTAAAATCTTTCGTGAATCTACGCCTTCAAAGGCTGTATATTGTGATAATTCATTTATAGAAAAACGCCAGAAATTTACTTTATCGTTCGGCACTTTTTCTAATTCATCAACAAATGATAATGTGTCGCTAACTAATCTACGTGCATGATTGGCATTATTTCTTCCGGCGATTATTGCTTTAATTTTGTAAGTTCCCGCTAATTCTTTTGCCGGAACTTGAGAATTTGAAAAACCTTCCAACAAATATTCGCCCATATTAATTCCTCTTAAGAGTTCTTCATCATGCGGAAAAGACGAATTTTCACAAAGCTCAATAAACTTTTGAATTTGTTCGTCTTTCTCGCTCATTTGCTTTCTAACCGACGCTTCCTTCCAGTTTCAAGCCCAAAAGTTTCTGCGCTTCGACGGCGTATTCCATCGGCAATTCTTTGAAAACTTCCTTGCAGAAACCGTTGATAATCAGCGAAACCGCGTCTTCCTGCGAGATGCCGCGCTGCTGCAAATAAAACAACTGCTCTTCGCTGATTTTCGAGGTCGTCGCTTCGTGTTCGACGCGCGCCGTGTTGTTCATCACCTCGATATACGGAAAAGTATTCGCCTCGCACGTCTGCCCGATGAGCATCGAATCACACTGCGTATAATTTCTCGCGCCCGCCGCTTTCGGCATCACTTTGACTAAACCGCGATACGAATTATTCGATTTTCCGGCGGAAATTCCTTTTGAAATAATCGTTGACTTCGTGTTTTTGCCGATATGAATCATCTTCGTTCCGGTGTCGGCGATCTGCGCGTTGTTCGTCAGCGCGACCGAATAAAACTCGCCGATTGAATTATCGCCCTGCAAAATCACCGACGGATATTTCCACGTAATCGCACTGCCGGTTTCAACCTGCGTCCACGAGATTTTTGAATTGCGCCCGCGACACGCACCGCGCTTTGTCACGAAATTAAAAATGCCGCCTTTGCCCGATTCGTCGCCCGCATACCAGTTCTGGACGGTCGAGTATTTGATTTCCGCATTTTCCAATGCAACGAGTTCGACAACCGCCGCGTGAAGCTGATTCGTGTCGAACTGCGGCGCGGTGCAGCCTTCATTATATGCGACGTAACCGCCTTCTTCGGCAACAACTAACGTGCGCTCAAACTGTCCCGATTCCTGAGTGTTGATGCGGAAATAAGTCGAAAGCTCCATCGGACAGCGAACGCCTTTCGGGATAAAAACGAACGAACCGTCGGAGAAAACCGCCGCGTTCAAAGCCGCGTAATAATTGTCCGACGAAGGCACGACCGAGCCGAGATATTTCTGAATCAGTTCGGGATAATCGGCAACTGCTTCGGTGAACGAACAGAAAATTACGCCCGCTTCGAGAAGTTTTTTCTTGTAAGT
>JALYQJ010000152.1 GCA_030855875.1 Acidobacteriota bacterium | reverse complement strand
GACGATCAGGGAATTGACGCAAGCGCAATTGTCAAAAGTCCGCTTTTAATCGAGAAAATTTTGGACGAGAAGGTTTTCGCGCCGCTCGCGTGGGTTTACGAGCAGCGACAAAATCTGATAGTCGAATTCAAAGATAAATTCAGTGTTTCGACCGCCGGAATTTTAATTGCGTCGCTGCTCGGCAATAAAAATTTTCTCGACAAACCGACCGCCGAACTTTTCCGCGAAGGCGGCACTTTTCACATTCTCGTTATTTCCGGGCTGCACATCACGTTTATCGGCGGTTTGACGCTTCTTCTTCTGCGGTTTTTTACGAATAAAAGATTCTGGCAGTTTTTATTGGCGTGCGCTTTTTTGTGGCTTTACGCGCTCGCGGTCGGCGCGGAAGTTCCGGTCGTGCGGGCGACCGTGATGTTTACGGGTTTGTTATTTTCGCAGGTGATTTACCGCAACGGAACTCTACTTAACTCGCTCGGTGCGGGTGCGTTCGTTCTGCTTGTCTGGCGACCGAATGATCTTTTTAATCCGTCGTTCCAATTAACTTTTGTAAGCGTCGCGGCGATTGTTGCGGCGGCGTTTCCGCTGATTGAAAATCTGCGAAAAATCGGCAGTTGGTCGCCTTCCGCCGAAACGCCTTTCCCGCCGCGCGTTCCGGTTTGGCTGAAAAAAAATTGCGAATCGCTTTACTGGAGCGACGCGAGTTGGGAAATTCAGGAGAAAAGGCAAATTTGGTCGGCAAAACTCTTCAAATCTCCGAACTTGAAATTACTCGAAGCAAGAAACTTGCAGGGAATTACGCAGTATCTTTTTGAAGGAATTATAATTTCGCTAACTGTGCAGATTTGGCTTTTGCCGTTTCTGATAATTTATTTTCATCGCGTTTCGGCGGCTTCGGTTTTACTCAATTTGTGGGTCGGATTTTTTATTGCGCTCGAAAGTTTCGCGGCGGTTTTTGCCGTTTTTCTCGCCCAGATAAGCAGCATACTAGCATTTCCATTTATCAAACTGACGGAAATTCTCAACTGGATTTTGCTTTTGCTGCCGAAGATTTTTGTCGAAAACGATTGGGCATCGTTTCGCGTTCCGGTTTATTCCGGTCAGATGAAAGCCGTCTATTTATTATATTTTGCGCCTGTTTTGATTTTGACAATTGCGCTAAATATGTGGAAACCGTTCTCAATAAGTTCAAAGTTCAAGGTTCAAGGTTTAAAGTTATTACTTTGCATTTTATCTCTTTTGCTTTTCATTTTTACGGTGTTTATTATTTTTCATCCGTTTAGTGCGCCGCTGCCGGATGGTAAACTGCGCGTTGATTTTCTTGATGTCGGACAGGGCGATTCGGTTTTGGTGACGTTTCCCAACGGCGAAACGCTTTTGATTGACGGCGGCGGAAAAAGAAATTTCGGCGCGGCTTATATCGAAAAAGAAGAAGCCGAACCGGAATTATTCGAGCCGGACGCGCAAAGCGTCGGCGAATCTGTCGTTTCCGCTTATTTGTGGGAAAAAGGCTACTCAGAAATTGATTATATTTTAGCGACTCACGCCGATGCCGACCATATTCAAGGTTTGGTTGACGTATCGAAAAACTTTCGCGTCCGCGCCGCTTTTTTCGGCAGAACGCCGTTAAATGATGAGAATTTTTTAGAGCTTTACGAAGTTTTGCAAAAACGGAAAGTTGAAATCGTAAAATTAAAACGCGGAGACGTTTTGGATTTCGATAAAGTGAAAATTGAAATTCTTTTTCCCGACGCTGACGAATCTCCGCAAGCCGTTTCCGATAACAATCATTCGCTCGTTTTACGCTTTCTTTTCGGCAGCAAGCGATTTCTTTTTACCGGCGACATCGAAAAGGAAACGGAAAACAAACTCGTCGCAGATCCTTTATTTTTGCAGGCGGATATTATCAAAGTCGCGCATCACGGAAGCCGAACTTCTTCATCGCAGAGCTTTATCAACGCGGTAAAAGCCGATTACGCCGTCATTCCGGTCGGCAGACATTCGCCGTTCGGACATCCGCATTCAGAAGTCGTCGAGCGTTGGGAAAATTCAGGCGTGAAAATTTTGAAAACGGG
>JALYQJ010000141.1 GCA_030855875.1 Acidobacteriota bacterium | reverse complement strand
AGACCGAAACGCTCGGTTCTGCTCGTCTGGCACGCGGGCGAAGAAAAAGGACTTTGGGGAAGCGAATATTTCAATAAATTTCCGACCGTTGATATTAAAAATGTCGTCGCTCAATTGAATATTGATATGATCGGGCGCAGCAAAAAGCCCGATGACGCAAATCCGAAAAACAAAGACCTTTCGGGCGAAAACGCGATTTACGTGATCGGTTCGGAAATGATGAGTTCGACGCTCGGCGCGGTGACGAAGCAAACGAATGACGCTTATTTGAAAATGACTTACGATTACCGCTACGATGACCCGAACGATAAGAATCGGTTCTTTTTCCGTTCCGACCATTATAATTACGCGGTCAACGGAATTCCGATTGCCTTCTGGTTTGACGGCGTTCACGAAGATTATCATCAGGCGAGCGATTCCGCCGATAAAATTGATTACGAGAAAATGGAAAAAGTTACGCGAACGATCTTTTTAACGCTTTGGGAAATAACCGATTTAAAGGAACGCCCGAAGGTTGACAAACAACTTCCGCCGGAACTGACGCAGAGATAAACGGCAAATCAAATAAAAAAAGGGAGCGTTCAAGCTCCCTTTTTTCTTTTAATTAAAAAAGTTTTTAGTGAAATACAAGTCCGACACCGATACGAAAATTGTTTTGGGTTGTCCCATTAAAACGGGTCGGGTTGTAATCGAGTTGAACAGCGCGAATGCTGAAGCGTTCGGTAGCTTTGATGTCAATACCGCCGCCGATAGCCGCCGCGAATCCGGTTTCCGAATCGCTGAAATCCTGCCGGCAGTCAACGCCCGTCTGCTGACAAAACGAACTCGTGAAAAACGAATTATCGAGTTTTGTTCTGCCGACGGCAACTCCGGCGAGCGCGTGTCCGAAGGGACGAAACCGCGAACCTTCTTTCGAGTTGTCCTTAACCTGAACGCCGCCTAAGAAATTGTAAACCGATGAGTCTACTTTAAAGCGGTCGGTGACATTCGTCGTTCCCGTGCGCGGAACGTCGAATTCGTAATTTTTGAAATGCGCCGAAACGTCGCCTTTGATGCCGACGTAACGACTGATGTTTCCGACAACCGAACCGTTTACGCCGTTTAAGCCTTCGCGGTCGTTAAAAAAGTCGCGCAAATCTTCGTCGTCATCGGAAAGTCCGGTATCAACCTGATTATTCGAGTAACCGATAAAACCTTCGGCTTTGTTATAGTCGTCGGTCGTTTGTCCGAGAGCGAAAACGCTCGTAAAAATCGTCAGGCATAATGCCAAAATTAATTTATTCATATATATATAAATATCCCTTACTCCTTGTTTGTTATGAAAATTTATTGCCGGAGCAATAAAAAAACCTGTCGGATTCAAAACTGCTGAATCTCTCAGGCAGCCGCGCCTTTTTTTCGCGCGACAAGTGTTTTAGATGGAAGTGTTTTCGTATCAGTTGCTTAAAAGAAAATCTTTTTCCCGCATCAAGATTCGATAAGCCTCCGGTTTGCTCAAACCAAATTCCTTCGCGGCTTGTTTCAAAGCGGCTTTGCGGTCAACGTCCTGATTTTCCAACTCTTTCACCCGTTCGGCTAAAGTTTTGGACTTTGGAATTTGGAATTTGGAATTTGAAATATTCTCGCGTTCGATGACTAAAACGATTTCGCCTTTCGTCGGTTTTTCAGCGTATTTGTCGGCTAATTCCGGTAGATTTCCGCGAACAATTTCTTCGTGCAGTTTAGTTAACTCGCGGGCAACGGCGGCGTTTCGATTGCCTAAAACCTCGGCGCAATCAATCAAAGATTTTGCCAGACGATGCGGCGATTCATAAAAAACCAAAGTTGCCGGAATCGTTTTTATTTCTTCGAGACGCGCCCGACGTTCGCCTTTTTTCGACGGTAAAAATCCGCCGAAAAAAATCGCGTCGGTCGGTAAACCCGAAACGATGACGGCATTAACGAAGGCGACCGCACCGGGAATGGGAACAACTTTCGCGCCGATTTCGTGCGCTTTTTGGACGATTCTGTAACTCGGATCGCAAATCGCAGGCGTTCCCGCATCGGACACGACGGCGATATTTTTTCCTTCTTCGAGCAAAACGGCGAGTTGTTCGGCGCGTTCCGCTTCGTTGTGTTCGTGATAGCTGACGAGTTTATTTGAAATACGAAAGTGCGTGAGCAGTTTTCTGGTGTGGCGTGTGTCTTCACAGGCGATTAAGTCAACGGTTTTTAAGATTTCCAAACCGCGCAGAGAAACGTCCTGTAAATTTCCAATCGGCGTAGCGACAAGATAAAGAGTTCCGAACATTGATAAATGGTAAATGGTAAATGGTAAATGGTAAATGGTAAATGGTTGGAAAATAAAAAAGCCTGAGGTTGAAACCTCAGGCTTTTTTATTACGCGATTTTACCGATTTTTAGAAAGGTAACGGGAAAGGAATTTGATTTCTCCAACTGCCGTTATTACGGGTGTTCCGGTTGTTACGGTTGTTACGATTGTTACGATTATTATTGTTATAGCCGTAAGCGTTTGCCAAAACATTCAAATCCTGCTGGATTCGAGACCAATCGTTTTGAACATTTCCGCCTAAACGGGCGCGGCTCAGAGCGCGTTCAAGTTGGCTGCCTAAAGACAAAACCTGCTGCGCCTGATTTGCGCTCCGATTATAATCGCGGTTGTTATCATAAACATCATCAAGATTGTCTGCTGCCTGAGCAAATCTTTCCGCTAAAGTATTCAAATTATCTTCGCGGCGGCGGTCATCGTAACGGCTGCGGTCGAGTTCGCGGTCAAGCCGTTTTTCAAACTGGTTGCTGCGATTTTTCAAATTTTTCACCGTCGCATTTAAGTTACGATTGTAATTGCCGTTGCGGTTGTTGCGATTGTTGCGATTGTAATCATCATTGCGATAATAGCCGTCATCGTCATCACGATTATTGTCACGGTCGCGCCATTGCGCTGAAGCGAGCGACGGCAAACCCAAAATCAACAAAGAAAAAGCGAATAAAGCAATTATATTTTTAACACGGTTCATTTTATTTTCTCCTTAAATCGAAAAACTTTACTTTGGCGACGCTCGAAAAATTGCTTTTCCCCTTTTTCGGCACATCGGCGTTGCCACCGTCTACTAATAAAGCAAAGTCCGTGCCGTATTTCTCGTAAAACATTTACGCGACATTAAATAAAGCATTTACAAGAGTTTATTCGCTTTTTCGACGGAAATGAAATTTTTAGAAATATCGTATGAAAATTAAAATGTATCAAATGGTTAATTCATCAACGCAGATTGTTGAAAAAGTATAAAACGCGAACTTTGGTTCGCCGCCGCTATGCGAAATAAAGTCTGCGTTTCATTGTCTGACTGCAAAACATTTATTCTTTAGTTCCGATGTTAAATGTAAAATTCGCCGCAAAAACTAAGATCGGCGCGACCCGTAATCATCATTTCGCCGTCTTCGCGCCAGACGGCTTCGGTCGTGCCGCCTTCCGCGTGAACGAAAATGTCTCTGCCGGTTTTCCTCGCCGAAACGGAAGCAACCGCCGCCGCAATCGAACAAGTTCCCGACGAAGAAGTTTCGCCTGCGCCGCGTTCCCAGATGCGGATTTCAATATTTTTTTCGTCAATGGCTTTCACAAAAACGACGTTTGTTCGGTCGGGAAACATTTCTTTGTAAGATTCGATTTCCTGCCCAATGCGCCGCCAGTCGAATTCTTCAAAATCTTCAAAAAAAATACAGACTACCGGATTCCCTACATCAACAAAGAAAAAGTTAATTAGTAATTTCTGTTTCGGCAGCATAATCGAAGAAAATTCTGGTATTTCGCCGTATTCTTCTCGAATCGTCTGCAAAAAAGGACTGTCCGGCAAATCGAATTTCGGTTTGCCGAGTTCGGCAAGAAACCAGAATGTATTCGCTTCGCGCTTTAATAATTGATATTTCTTGACACCGCTTTTTGTTTGCAGATCGAGATATTCGTCGGAAAAGAGATTTTTGTAATAAAGATAAGCGACGGCGCAGCGCGTTCCGTTGCCGGAAAATCCGGCTTCGCTGCCGTCCGGGTTAATGATGCGGCATTGATAATCCGCGCCCGTTTCCAATTTCTCTAAAACCGCAATTCCGTCGCCGCCGACACCGGTATTGCGATGACAGATTTTCTTTGAAAATTCGCCTAAATCTTCGATTGGTTTTAATTCGTCGTTTTCGATAACGATATAATCGTTGCCGAAACCGTGAAATTTACAGAATTTGACCGGGTTCATAGAAAGATTTTCTCCCTTTCTTCTCTTCTCCTCTTCTCTCTTTTTCACTTCCGCGCCGCCGGAACAATTTTCAGCATCAACCTTTCCGCACCACGAACAACGACGATTTCATATTCTTCGCCCGCTTTCATCTCGCCCAGAACGAATGTGTAATCCTGCACATTGCGAACTTCGCGTCCGGCAAGTTTGACGATTTTATCACCCGCTTTCAAACCCGTTTTTGCCGCCGGAGAATCGTCGCGCACCGCGTCAATCAGCATTCCGTCAGTCGAATCGCCGTAACCCGGCACAGTTCCCAAAGAAACGCTAAAATTACCGCGACCGCCTCCCGTTCCCGAACTTTTCGCAACGGCGTAAGTCGGTTTTGCCGGATTCGCGTCAATCGCTTTGACGATTTCGCCGACGTAACTCGTAATTTTCAGCAAACCGCCATAATTGATTTTCTCCGCCGTGTCCGAAGGTTTGTGATAATCGGTGTGCGTTCCGGTGAAGAAAAAAAGAACGGGAATTTGTTTGCCGTAAAACGAGGAATGATCCGAAGGTCCGAAACCATCTTCATTAAGTGAAAGTTGAAAAGGCACATTAGTCGGCTTTTCAACTTTGTCTTCTTTTACAGGAATAACATTTGTTAATTTGACTAATGATAAAGCACTTATTTGTTGAAGATTCTTGCTTTCAACTAAGTTTTTCCACCCGCCCGCCGTTCCGATTCCGCCGATTGTTAGTTTTTCGTCTTTCAAACGCCCGACCATATCGAGATTTATCATTGCGACGGTTTTGTTAAGCGGAAAAATCGGATTGCTTGTGTAAAATTTCGAGCCGATCAAACCTTCTTCTTCGCCGCCGAACGCGATGAAAATCAATGTGCGTTTATTGTTTTTCGCTTCGGCAAATTGGCGAGCGAGTTCGAGCATCGCCGCCACGCCCGAAGCGTTGTCGTCCGCTCCGTGATGAATCTCCTGGGAATTTACCGCTAGACTTCCCTGTCCGCCTTTGCCGAGATGATCGTAATGCGCTCCGATAATGATCGCTTCCGATTTCAAAACCGCGTCCGTTCCTTCCAAAATTCCGATGACGTTATAGGCTTCGGCGGTTTGTTTTTTCGTCAAATCAACTTTTAACTGCGCGACGGCTTTCGGCGTATCGGCGAGTTTCGCGCGAATGTTTTCCGGCGCGGCGTTTCGCTTTTCAATCCATTTTTCGATTTCCGCAAGTTCCGCTTCGCTATTCGCGCCGAGCGCGTCCGCTCCGATTGAACGCGATATAATAGCGACCGGAATCGCCGTTTCGCCGTTCGTCTGATCGTATTTGAGTTCGGCGAGCTTTTCGTTTTTTAAATCGTTGGCGGCGGCGATGACGAGCAACCCGAGCGCACCTTTTTCCTGCGCGATTTTCGCTTTGGCGTAAAGATTAAACCGCGAAAAAGCCGAATGCGGATTTCCCGCGTCGGGCGTTCCCGCAAAAATTAAAACGACTTTGCCGCGAACGTCGAGCGCGGCGTAATCGTCGTAATTCGCTTCTTTTGCGGCGATGCCGTAACCGGCAAAAATCATCGGCGCGGGCGCGACGTAACCGTTCGTCGAAAAGCCGATTGGCATCCAGTTTACGCCGATTTCCATTTTATTTTCTTTCGCGGATTCGGCGGGAACGATTCGCAAAAAATTATCTTTTCCGATTTCAACGCCGGAAACGTAAGGAAACGGCTGCAAAAAATTCCGCTTCGTTTTGCCGTTTTCGATCTGCGAAACGCCCGCTTTGAGCCGGTAATTGGCAAACATATTCGCCGCATAACCGGCAGCCGAAGTCGCGCCCGTTTCGCCCGTCCGCCGCCCGCCGAGCGCGTCCGAAGCGAGATACAAAACGTGCGTCCGCAGATTTTTTTCCGCTTCAGTCGGTTTCTCAACAATCTGTGCGGAAACGCCAAAAGCGAGGAAAACAATTAAAAGAAAAATAAATAATTGCTTTTTCATAAAATTTTACTCAACCCAGTCGGCGATAAAAACATTCGTATCGCCTTGTTTCGCCGCGTTTCGGTTTGACGCGAAAACGAGTTTTTTGCCGTCGGGCGAGAACATCGGGAAGCCGTCGAAGGTTTCGTCAAACGTCACTCTTTCGAGTCCGCTTCCGTCAATATTTATTAAAGCCAGATCGAAATTTCGTTTTCGCGCGTCGGTTGCAAAATAATTTGTGCAGAAAATAATCCGTTTGCCGTCGGGCGTGAAAAACGGGGCGAATGATGCCGCGCCGAGTTTGGTGATTTGGCGTTTGTCGCTTCCGTCGGCGTTCATCGTCCAGACTTCAAAATTGTTCGGTTCGATCAAATCTTCGCTCAAACGCAGTTTGTAACGCGCGATTTCCGCTTCGGTCCTCGGGTGATATGCGCGATAAACGATTCGTTTGCTGTCGGGCGAGAAAAACGCGCCGCCGTCGTAGCCTAATTCGCTGGTCAGACGCTTGACGTTTTTGCCGTCGGAATCCATCGAATACAAATCCAGATCGCCGTCGCGCGTCGAAGTGAAAATGAT
Source organism: Acidobacteriota bacterium (assembly GCA_030855875.1). Lineage (GTDB taxonomy): Bacteria > Acidobacteriota > Blastocatellia > Pyrinomonadales > Pyrinomonadaceae > SXVE01. The sequence goes on along the minus strand of JALYQJ010000141.1, from coordinate 5,357 downwards.
TTTTTTGCCGTCGGGCGAAACTGTCGCTTCCGCGTCATAGCCTTTCGCCGTTGTCAGCGGTTTGATTTTCGTGCCGTCGGGGTTTGCCGCGTAAACGTCGTAATCGGGATAAATCGCCCAAACGTAGCCTTTTGAAAAGTCGGCGGGCGGCGGACAATCTTTTTTGCCTCGATAAGTCGAAGCGTATAAAACCTTTTTTCCGCCTTTCATAAAATATGAACAGGTCGTTCGACCTTCGCCGTTTGAAACCATTTTTTGATTTGAACCATCAACATTCATCGAAAAAATCTGGTCGCATTGCAAAGCGTCGCGCTTCGATTGAAAAATCAGTTTTTTGCCGTCCGGCGAAAAATACGCTTCGGCATTTTCGCCGCCGAAAGTTAATTGTTTGATGTTCTTGAGATGCTTTTCACCTGGCGCGTTCGGCGAAACGGTTTGCGCGAAAAAACTCCCGCATAGAGTAAAAATAAAAGTAATAAACAAAACGAAAATTGAAGACAAATATCTCATATTATTAAATATAACACCGCAGTTAACAGTTGATTGAATCCAAAAGTATAAGTATAGCGAATTAAAAAGTTAAGCGAAACTAACCGCTAATTCGATAAACATTACGGTTTAGCTGCTTAATAATTTTATATTTCTGGGTGAAAAATGACTTTTGAAACAAACAGGGACGTTCTCGATTGGTATGAAAAACAGCCGCGAACTTTGACCGAAAAATTCATCGGAAAGATTGCGTGGAGCGATGTCAAAAAATATCCGCTCGACGACAAACTGATTCCGGTTCTGCTTTATATGCGCGACATAGAAACGCTGACCGACGTTTATTACGCCGAATTGCGCCGCACACCGACCGGCAAAGACCCGATAATATCGAAGTTTATGGAGCGTTGGAGCATCGAAGAACAAACGCACGGCGAACTGCTTAACCGTTTTTTGAACGAAGCCGGAATTGAAACCGACGAAAAATGGCAGACAAATGTTATAAGTTCAGTTTCGACGACATATACGGTGACGAATTATCTGATAACGACGCTGACAAATCTGGTCGGCAAAAGGTTTACGGCGACGCATATGGCGTTCGGCGCGATTCACGAAATGTCCACGACGCAGGGTTACAGGCGTTTGGCGCAGATTGCCGATCATCCGATTTTGACCGAAATTTTAAGCGGAATTATCCGCGAAGAATCGGCGCACACGCACTTTTATCGAAGCGTGGCGCGGATTGAACTGCAAAAATCCGAGATTTCTCAAAAACTTTCGCGTTTTCTAGTCAAGCATTTCTGGTCGCCGGTCGGAAGCGGCGCAAAACCGAAACACGAATCCGATTACACGATTGCCACGCTTTTCGCGGGCGAAGACGGACTCGATTGGATTGACAAAAATGTTACGCAAAGAATCCAGACGCTTCCCGGATTTTCCGGCTTGACGAAAGTTACCGATAAAATCGGACAAATCGCCGCGCCGAAAACTTCTGCCGTTTGATGAAGAAATTTGCTGCGATATTCTAAATTCCGCTTTTCCGATAGAATTCCACACCTTCCTTCATTTCAACCGCGATTTTTCCAGTCTGTTCAGCGTAATCGAGATGCGCGATTGTTTCGGAAATCGCTAAAAAGCGGTGAACGTCTTTGTCAATCGCGTTTGGAAAAAGTTTACACGCCGTTTCAAACGCCGTTACGCCTTGATTTGTAACGAGAGAAACTACATTTCTCTGCCGCTCGTCAATTGATCGGACGTAACGATTAAAAATTTCCTCGTAATCGTCAATCGGTTCGCCGTGTCCGCCATAAATTAATGTCGGCGAATAACTTCTGATTTTTGCGAGACTGACGAGATATTCCGCCAGCGATTTAAAGCGTTTTTCGGCATCGAACGGGTCGGGCGCGATTATCGGATTCGGGGTAATGCCTTTTAAAACGCAGTCACCGGCGATCAAAGTGCGATTCGCTTCGCGGACAAACGAACAAGAACCGGGCGTATGTCCGGGCGTGTGCAGAACTTTTAAGCTGCCGCTTGCGAATTCGATTTCCATCTCGTCGCGCAAATCGAAAAATTCGCCGTCCGTCAAAGCGTCGGTCAAAAGCGAGATGTCTCGATACATCGTCTGCATTTCGTCGAAAACCTTCTCCGGAACGCCCGAACGATTCATCAATTTGCGGTGTTCTTCGCGGGCGAGCCTCCCGAAAAGATGTCCGGTTTCCCAATTATGCACGTAGATTTCCGCGTTTACCGCTTCGTCGCGCACTTGTTTGGCGAGTCCGCAATGGTCTTCGTGCGCGTGCGTCAGAACAATGCGCTTAATATCTGCAATTTGAACGCCGTTTTGCCGCAATTTACTTCGCAAAACTTCGGCGGCTTCGACTGTTTTCGGTCCAGCGTCAATCAGCGTCAGCGGGTCATCTTTGATGAGATAAACATTAACGTCGCCGACATAAAACGGTGTCGGAATTTCAAGCGGAATGATTTGCATAGATTTGCGATTTCAGATTTTTGATTTTCGATTTAATGAAAACTTGTCTTTTCCTTCTCCTGTGAAAGTTTATAATAACTGTAATAGCCAAAGATGAACAAACAATCCAAAATCCAAAATCCAAAATCCAAAATCCTGATTGTCGGCGCGGGTCCGGCAGGCGCGAGTCTGGCGATTCGCCTTGCACAGAGCGGATTCGAGGTTTCTCTGATCGAACGCGAAGATTTTCCGCGTCACAAACTTTGCGGCGAATTCATTTCGCCCGAATGTTTATCGCATTTTCAGGAACTGGGCGTTTTGGATTCGATGCTTTCGGCGGGCGGCGGACGAATTACGCAAACCGTTTTTTACGCGCCGAACGGAAAAAATGTTGTCGTGCCGACCGAATGGTTCGGCAATTCGAGCGGCGCACTCAGTTTGAGCCGCGCCGAGATGGATTTTCGCCTTTTGGAAAAAGCGCGAGAAGTCGGCGTTCGGGTTTTGGAAGAAACGCAGGCGGTCGGAATTTTGTTTGAAAAAGATTCGGTTTGCGGAATAAAAGTTAAATCGAAAGACGGAAAAACTTACGAAATCGCGGCGGATTTAACGATTGATGCGACCGGCAGAGCGAATGTTTTGGGGAAACTCGCCGCCAAGTCCAAAGTCCAAAGTTCAAAGTCCAAAGTGATCGGAATCCAAAATCCAAAATCTAAAATCCAAAATCAATTGGTTGGATTTAAGACGCATTTGGAAAATGTGAATTTAGAAAAAAATCGCTGCGAAATTTATTTTTTTCGCGGCGGTTACGGCGGTTTAAGCCGCGTTGAGAATGGCTTGGCGAATCATTGTTTTTTGATAAAAAGCGATGTCGTCAAAGAGTTCAACGGCGATGCGGAGAAAATCGTCGAAGAAGTTATCTTTAAAAATAAACGCGCCGCCGAAACTTTGAAAGAGGCTGTTCCCGTCCTCGATTGGCTCGCCGTTTCGGTCAGCGGTTTCGGCTTGAAAAATCTGAATCCGGCGGCGAATCTTTTTTCGGTTGGCGATTCCGCCGCGTTTATTGATCCGTTTACCGGCAGCGGAATGCTGATGGCTCTGGAAAGCGCGAAAATTCTGGCGGACTGCATCGCGCGAAATTGTTCCGCCTCCGAACAAAATGCGGAAAAAACTGCGGAAAAAATCGCGAAAAATTACCGCATTTTATATAAACATAGGTTTCAAAAGCGTTTGCGCGTCTGCGCTTTTATGCGGCGGGCGGCGTTTGTTCCGGCATTTGCCGGGTTTGCGGTTTCGGCTTTGAGTTTGAGCCGTTCGGCGCGGAGGATTTTAGCCCGCGCGACACGCGCCGAACTTTCCGGTTTTGCGGAAAAATAAAATATATTAGAACTTTCTCACCGGGAGCGCGGACATCCTGTCCGCCGGGAGCGCGAAAGCGCGAATAAAAGTTTCGATTCATTGAAGATTGAATGAAATCGAACGACTTTTTATCGCTTGCGCGATATGGCGGACAGGATGTCCGCGCTCCGACTAAAAATTTCAGTTAATTTTGAATCTATTTTTACTTATAAGCCGTAAATAAGGTATTGACACGAAGTTACAATCGTATTAATTTTAATTCAACGAAAAAATCTTAGCAAATATAATTTATCGTCCGTTTTCGTATTCTTTCCGATTTTATTTACCGGCTGAGATAAGTCGCATTTCGTTTTCCGCTTTAATAATTTTTACCGAATAAAGGAGCATTTTCTATGAGCAGAGTTGTCAAATATTTGTGCGGGCTGATTTTCTCGCTAATGATTTGCGGGGCAATTACCGTTTATCCGCAGGCATCGAGTTCGACCGCCGACCTACGCGGACAGGTGACGGACGCGAACGGAGCGGTTATTCCGAACGCCTCCGTGACGCTGACCGACGCGACGCGCGGCACGACGCGCACCGCCGTTACCGGAGAAGACGGCGAATATATTTTTCTCGCTGTTCCGCCGAGCGATTACGATTTGAAAATCGAATCGGCGGGCGGAAGTTTCGGCGGTTTCACGCGCCGCATCCGGCTCGCAATCGGCGAACAGGCGAACATTCCGATTCAATTAACGGCAGCCGGAGTCGCGGCGAATGTTGATGTATCGGTTGATACGGAAATCGTTTCGACCGAAAGAACGCAGCAATCTTCGGTGATTGATGAGCGGCAGATCGAAAGTCTGCCGCTCAGTCGGCGCAATTTTCTCGATCTCGCGCTTTTAACGCCGGGTGTCAGCGACAGCGACAATATCAGCGACGCTTCTGACGCGCGCGTCGCGCAGGGACGCGCTTCGGGTTTGTCGTTTGGCGGCAGCAACGGACGCGGCAATCTCGTCACGGTTGACGGCGGTCCGGTGGTGACGACGACCGGCGGCGTGTTCGACACCGTTTCGCAGGAAGCCGTGCAGGAATTTCAGGTTTTGCGAAACAGCTACAACGCCGAATTCGGTTTATCGTCGGGCGGCATCGTCAACACGGTCACGAAATCCGGCTCGAATCGCGTGACCGGCAGCATTTTCGGACTTTTCCGCGACGATAAATTCGATGCCCGCAACGCTTTCGATTTTAATCCCGAAGGTCAATCGGAATTTAACCGCCAGCAATTCGGCGGCAGCCTCGGCGCACCGATCAAGCAGGACAGAACCTTTTTCTTTACCGCCGTCGAGCGTTTTAACCAAAAGCAAAACACTTTCGTCAATCTTTTTAACCCGAATAATTTTCGCGTTACAGGTTCACAAGACTCTTTATTTAGTTTTCTGCAAGGCAGCACCGCCGTTTTGCCGAACGGTGTGCCGGTAGCGGCTATCGGCGGCGGACTGAGAAATTCTTTGACGACGACGGCGGCGGCGTTTCCGCGCACGGTCAATCTTTTTACGGCGGCGAG
>JALYQJ010000080.1 GCA_030855875.1 Acidobacteriota bacterium | reverse complement strand
TAATTCGTCTTCGTCTTCCGTTTCTTTTTTGTGCGGTTTTATCCAACGCGCTGCAAGCATCGGCGTTAAGGTGAACGAAACGATCAGAGAAACGGCAATCGCCGCCGCCGCCGTCAGACCAAAACTTGACATAAAACGCCCGACGATTCCGGTCATAAAACCGACTGGAATAAATACTGCAAGCAAACTGAGCGTCGTTGCCAGAACCGCCAGACCGATTTCGCGGGTTCCTTCGATTGCCGCCTGAAACGGATCCATTCCCTTTTCTTCGACAAAGCGGTAAATATTCTCTAAAACGACAATCGCGTCGTCAATCACGATGCCGACCATCAGCGTCAGCGCGAGCATCGTCATTTGATTTAAGCTGTAACCGAACCACGCAATCAGCGCGAAGGAAGCGATAATCGAAACCGGAATCGCCAGAGCCGCGATAATCGTCGTGCGAATATTCCACAAAAACAGAAAAACGACGACCGCCGCGAGAATTCCGCCGATTATCAAATGTTCTTCAATCGCGTGAAGCGAGTTTTCGATAAATTCCGATTGGTCGCGCGTCACGGCGACAGTTACGTCCGGCGGCAGCGTCGGAATGATTTCCGCCATTCTTTCTTTAACGCCGGCAATCAGCGCGATTGTATTCGAGCCGGATTGTTTACGAATAGCGAGCGAAACCGACTGCACACCGTCGAGCGACGCGGCGGTCGTCGCGTCAACGCCCGCGTCTTCGACCCGCGCCACATCCTTTATTTTGATTGGAAAATTGTTGCGCGTCGTGATAACGATTTCACTAAATTCGTTGAGGTCGGTAATTTTGCTGAGCGTTCTTAAGGTCGTCGTGCGCGTTCCTTCGTTGACCGAACCGCCCGGAGATTCGGTATTTTGCGTCCGCAGCGCATTGGAAACCTGCGTAATGGAAAGGTTATAGGCGCGAAGCCGGTCGGGATTTATAAAGATTTTTATTTCGCGCTCGCGTCCGCCGAAAATCTGCACTTCGCCGACTCCTTCGGCATTTTCGATACGTTCCTGAAGTTGATTTTGAACCAAATCCGTCAACTCGACGACCGAGCGTGGTGCGCTGACGGCGTAAATCAAGACCGGAAAAGAATCCGGGTCGGACTTGCGGACTTGCGGCGGTTCGGCGGTTTCCGGCAGACGATTGACCACGCCGCTGAGTTTTTGCTGAATTTCCTGATAAGCCTGATCCGGGTCTTTGTCGAGATTAAAAGTAAGCGTCACGTTTGAGCGACCCTGCGAAGAATTTGAGCGCATTTCCTCGATGCCCGGAACGGTGTTGACTGCGCCTTCGATTATGTCGGTTATCTCGCTCTCCATTTGTTCCGGCGCGGCACCCGGATTCGACGTGGAAACCGAAACCGTCGGCAGATCAATCTTCGGAAAGCGGTCAACGCCGAGCGTAAAAAAACTAAATCCGCCGACAACCGTTAAAAACAATATGATAACGGTGGCGAATACCGGACGATGCACACAAATTTCAGCTAACCATTGCATAATTTTAGTGGTGAATGGTGAATGGTGAATGGTGAATGGAAGATTTTAATTAATCACTCACCATTCACCATTCACCACTAGAAAGTTACCCTCGCTCCTTCGTAAAGCTGCGCTAAATTACTCGTCGCCAGCGTTTCGTTCGGGTTTACGCCGTTGACGATTTGCACGGTGTCGCCTTCTTCGATTCCCTGCTGGACGACGCGCAGTTTCGCAACTCCGTCCTGAATGACGAAAACTCTGTAAGACTGTGTGCTTTGGTCGTTGTAAACGGCAATTTTCGGGACGAATACGGCGGCGTTTCCGCCTTCTCTCGTAATTCGCGCGGTAGCGAACATTCCCGAACGAAGCGCGTTATCGCCGTTTTCAATCGTCGCCTCGACCGTGACTGCCCGCGAAGTCGGGTCGAGTGCGGGATTTATCGCCGTCACCGTTCCGCCGAATCTTCTGTCTTTATAAGCGTCAACTTCGATTGAAACGCCGCGCCCGATTGAAATATACGGAACTTCTGCTTCGGCGACCTGAATTTGAATTTTTATCGGATTCGTCCGCAAAATCGTCACAATCGTCGAAGCGGAATTAACGAATTCTCCGACGGCGACGGGACGCGCACTGATAAAACCGGAAAAAGGTGCGCGAATCACCGTGTCGGCAATCGCCTGTTCCGCCAATCCGATTTGCGTTCGCGCCGCTTCGACCGCCGCCTGTGCGCTTTTGATCGCCTGATTACTTTGCTTTGCCGCGTTTATCGCCGCTTCCTGCTGCTGCCGCGCCGTGTTTAGACGCGCCCGTGCCGTGTCGCGCTGCGTTCGATAAGTTTCGTATGCAAGCATTGAAACATCGCCGGTTTCGACGAGTTCGCGGTAACGCTTTTCATTGGCTTCGGCTTGCCGAAGTTCGGCAAGCACCTGTTCATAACCGGCGTTGGCAGCCAGAACTTCCGGTATCGTCGAAGAATTAAAAGTTCCGTTCGGCGAAAGTCCCAAACGCGCTTCCGCCTGACGAACTCCGGCGACCGCCTGCGCGACGTTCGCGTTTGCCTGTGCAAGCTGCAAACGGGCATCTCTTTCGTCGAGTTTCGCAATGACGCTGCCCTGCCCGACAAAATCGCCGACATTTGCCGAAACATTGACGACTTTTCCGGCAACGCGCGGCGCGACATCGGAAGTTTCGTCCGCCGTCAAACTGCCCGTCGCCTGAATAAACGCCGGAATTTCGCGCGAAACCGCCGTGCCGACCGTAATCGAAACCGGAGCTTCGGAATCGCTGGCGTTGGCGTTGGCATTCGTATTTCCGCGCTGTTCGTTTTCCGCCCGCGAACCACTGCACGAAAGACACAACGCAAAAGCCAAAATACCGAAAAGTATTTTAAGATGAAAATTCCATCCTGTTGAATAAAAAAGCCGCATAAAATTTAGTTTACGATGTTTATTGTATCGTAATGAGTTTTACCGAATAACTTTTATTATGTAAATTTTTGTAAACAGTCTTTCTTTATGCAGTTAAATGTATAAACACGGGCGAAGTGAGTGTTGTAAAATTTACACATTTATTTCGTGCGTGTTTCTGCAAAATCGAAAGATCATTTGCGGAAACCACCTGTTAAGATTATAAAATTAACATATCCGAAAGATTAGAAAGAGGTGAAATTTTATGCAGGAAGTTACCGCGACCGAACTCAAAAAGCGAATGGATTCGGGCGAAGATGTTCAATTGATTGATGTGCGTCAGCCCGATGAACACGAGTTTGCGCGCATTAAAGGCGCAAAGCTGATTCCACTCGGCGACATTGTAAAAAGAATGAATGAACTCGACGCAAACCGTGAAGTCGTTCTCCACTGCAAAGCGGGCGGACGCAGCGCACAGGCAATTGAAATGCTGAAACGCGCAGGTTTCACAGGCGATTTAAAAAACTTAAAAGGCGGCATCACCGCGTGGTCAAACGAAGTTGACCCGAAAATCCCGAAATACTAAATGTAATGGTGAATGGTGAATGATTAATTTTTTGTTTTCATTAACCGTTAATCATTCACCATTCACCATTATATCCGCGCTCATTCGCACGATTTTCATTCCTTCCCGAACGTATGTGCGACAGGCAAGCACGGCTTTTTCTTTTTCCCCGTTTTCCAGCCAGACCTGACAATTCAGACAATCGCCGTTCCAGCAAAAATCGCCGAGAGAAATCGTTTTCATCGAAAGAAACTGCAAACAGCGAAGCAGCGAATTGTTTTCGGGAACTTCGCGCCGTTCGCCGCAAATCTCGATTTCGACGAGCTTTTCAAACAACTCGAAAATGTCTCTGTAATCGTCAATATTCATTAGATTTTATTTTCAACTTTTTCGGCGCGGTGTAAAGCCGGAGCATAAATCAGTTTTTGGCACGATACGGCTTTTCCAAAGACAACTTTTGCGAAATTCGTTTTAGTTGCTAAACTAATTTTACGAGGAGAAAATTTTATAAATGTCATTAGTAATGTATTCCAAACCGAACTGTCCGTATTGTCAAAAAGCCCGCGATTATTACAACGAAAACAAAATTAGTTTCGTCGAATACGACGCGCAGAACGATAAAGCGCGGCAGAAGGAAATGCT
>JALYQJ010000046.1 GCA_030855875.1 Acidobacteriota bacterium | reverse complement strand
AATGATTGTCGGAAGTCATTTTGATAGAATCAAACTCGAAGTATAATAATAGGCAGCCTCAAAATTTTATAAATTAATCTATGCGCTATCATTTAATCGGAATTTGCGGGACGGCGATGGCTTCGCTGGCGGGAATGCTGCAAGCTCGCGGACATAAAGTTACCGGCTCGGACCAGAATGTTTATCCGCCGATGTCAACGCAGCTTGAAGAACTCGGCATTGAAATCATCAACGGTTATAAAGCTGAAAATGCCGACATTAGCGCGGATTGCACGGTTGTCGGGAATACGATTTCGCGCGGCAACCCGGAACTTGAAGAAGTTTTGAATCGCAAACTCGTTTATCGTTCGCAGGCGGAAATCGTCAAAGAAGAATTTATTCGCGGGCGGCGCAGTTTGGTCGTTGCCGGAACGCACGGCAAGACGACGACGACGAGTATTGCGACTTGGGTGGCGGAAGTCGGCGGCTTGAATCCGTCTTTTTTGGTCGGCGGAATCGTGCAGAATTTCGGCGCGAGTTTCAGAGTTTCCGAAAGCGATTTTTTTGTTATTGAGGGCGACGAATACGACACGGCTTATTTCGACAAAAAGCCGAAATTTATGCACTATCTGCCGGAAACGGCGATTGTCAACAACATCGAATTCGACCACGCTGATATTTATGATAATTTGGACGATATTAAATTTGAATTTTCGCGCCTGATGAATCTCGTGCCGTCAAACGGACGTTTGATTTGCGGAATTGATTCGCCGGTCGTGCGCGAGGTTCTGGATGAAATGCAAGGCAAACTTCACACTAACGTCGAAACTTTCGGAACGTCGGACGATGCGAAATGGCAAGCTCGTTATATTGACTTTTCGGGCGATACGACCAGATTTACAGTCTTTAAAGACAAACACAGTTGGGGCGAATTTGAAACGCATCTGATCGGCGAATTCAACGTGCGAAACTGTCTAGCGGTGATAATCGCAGCGGATGCGTGGGGAATTTCCAAAGAAAAAATTAACGAAGCGTTTCGCACATTCAAATCGGTCAAACGGCGCGTCGAAATTCGCGGCATCGAACGCGGCGTAACCGTCATTGACGATTTCGCCCATCATCCGACCGCGGTCGAAGAAACCTTAAAAGCATTAAAACAAAAATATAAGGACAAACGTCTGATCGCCGTTTTCGAGCCGCGCTCGTGGTCGTCGCGTCTCGCCGTTTTTCAGGAACCTTACACGAAAGCCTTCAATTACGCCGATTATGTGATAATTGCGGGCGTTTACAACACTTCAAAAGCGAGCGAACTCGGCAAAGTTTTAGACACCGACGAGCTTGTCAAAGATATTGAATTACAGGGAAAACCGGCGATGAGTTTCCCCGATGCCGACGCGATTGTCGAACATCTCGCGCCCGAACTTAGGGAAAACGATCTCGTGGCGATTATGTCAAACGGCGGCTTCGGCGGGATTCACGAAAAGATTTTGAATGTTTTGAAGAATGTGAGAAATGAGAAATAAGAATGGAGAATGGAAAATCTAATCTCCCTTTCTCCTCTTCTCCTCTTCTCCTCTTCTCCTCTTCTAATTCACTCTGCCGTTAAAATTAGCCAGACTGACGACGATTTCGTCAATCGCTGCCGAGCGAATTCTCGAATCGGTAACTCCGTTAACAATAATTGAAAACACCATCGGCTCGCCCGAAGCGGTTGTAACATAACCGGAAAGTGCGGAAACCTGGTCAATCGTGCCGGTTTTGCCGCGCACATTTCCGGCGGCGGCGGTGTTTTTGAAACGGTTTTGCAGCGTTCCGTCGGTTCCGCCAATCGTCAGACTGTCGCGCCACGCCTGAGCGTAACGGCTTTGTTTTGCCATATAAATATAAAGCTGGACGTTGGCGTTTGCCGTTACGAGATTATGCCGCGAAAGTCCGCTCCCGTCCCATTGAACCACCGCGTCCGGCGGAATTCCGACTTGTTGGAGAAAACTTTTCACAACCGCCGTTCCGCGTTCCGCGCTCGTTAGTTTCGGATTTGTTTTGTCGCCGAACTGCTCGCCGAGCGTCCACAAAATCGTTTCGGTGTAAAGATTCTGACTCGGCTTCATCGTTTTGGCGGCGATCAGACTAAACGGCGGCGATTCGAGTTTTGCGATTTCAACCGGCTGAACCGACGTTGACGCATTTGGTAAAACCGCTTTTTCCTTAGTGCCGACGACGCGCGTTTGTCCGGTAATCATCACGCCTTTTTCCTGCAAACGCTGTTTCAAAAGCGCGACGAAAAGCTCCGCCGGACGGGAAACCGTCAGAAA
>JALYQJ010000039.1 GCA_030855875.1 Acidobacteriota bacterium | reverse complement strand
CCTTACGATCACGATTACGGCGACGCACGTTACGCGAGAGAAGACGTGCGCGAAGCCTTAACCGAAGCGAAACTCGTCGGCATCACGCCGTTCTGCATCACGATTGACCGCGATTCCGAAAGCGAATTGAAAGATTTATACGGCGATGTCGGCTATACGATTATTGACGATGTTTTGAGCTTGCCGGAAAGAATGCCGAATATCTATCGAAGGTTGACGAGTTGATTTTGTGCTAAAATCGCTTTATGAAAAACGATGTTATCGAAGTAAATCCCAATAAAGTCAGCGGAACGCCCGTGTTTGCAGGAACTCGCGTGCCGATAAAAAATCTTTTCGATTATCTCGAAGGCGGCGAAACTTTGGAAGACTTTCTCGAAGGTTTTCCGCCTGTAACGCGCCAGCAAGCGATTACGGTTTTGGAGATGGCAGAAAAATCTTTGATTAAGGAAGTTGCCGCACATTGAAAATTTTACTTGACCACAACCTTGATCGTCGGCTGAAAAATCACCTGACCGAATATGAAACCGCGACCACGCAAGAGCAAAATTGGGCGGACGTTTTGAACGGCGAACTACTCACGCTTGCCGAAGAAAACGGTTTCAATGTTTTGCTGACGGCGGATACAAACATAAAATCTCAGCAAAATTTGTCGAATCGTAAAATTTCAATTTTAGTTTTGCGGGCATTCAATAATCGTCTGACAACTCACGCTGAAATGATTGAGGATGTTCACGAAGCATTAGCAAAAATTCATTGGGGCGAAATTGTCGAAGTTTTGCACAAAGACGTTAAGGCAAAATCAAAGTAATTTATTGACGATGTTTTAAGTCTGCCGGAGCGAATGCCGAATATCTATTGAAGGTTGAAGAGTTAGCTGGTTTTTTATTTTTTTGCTTTCGTATCACCGCATATTTAAGACGACAAATTTTGTGGCGTAATAAATTCCAAATTTTTCAATAATTCAATCACAATCAAAATGAGTAAAATCAATCGGATAATGAGAAATTCCAATTATTCTCTGGCTATTTTCAGCCAAGAAGAAATTGAGATTTTAGAAAACAAAATTGTCGAGAAAGAAGACAAAAACAAAACGTCTTACTCGGTTACTTGTCTTGCCCGAAACAAGACTATTCAACTCAAGCCGGAAGAAGTTATTCGACAATTATATCTGCACCAACTTATCTACAATTATAAATACTCAAAAGACAGAATTCAGGTTGAATATCCTGTTCAGTTTGGAATAGACAGCAGCAAACGCGCCGATATTGTGATTTTCGATGCGGAACGACCGACGGTTGTATATATTTTGGTCGAACTGAAAAAGCCGAACGGCAAAGACGGAAAAAGCCAGTTGAAATCTTACTGCAATGCAACCGGTTCGCCGATTGGAGTTTGGACGAACGGACACGAAATAAATCACTATCATCGCAAAGACCCGAACATTTTTGACGAAATACGCGACATTCCGAACTCTCACCAAACGCTCAAAGATATTTTGAACGAACACTTTACGATTTTGGATTTGATTACGAGCGATAAACTCAAAACAAAATCGTTAAAGCGTATTATCGAAGAGTTTGAAGATGAAGTTTTGGCAAATGCTGGAGTTGATGTTTTTGAAGAAGCCTTCAAACTTATTTTTACCAAACTGTATGATGAATTTTTGAGCGGCAAAGATAAAGATAAACTGGCAAATTGGCTTGAGTTTAATCCTGACAAAACTTTGACGGACGTTCCCGAAGGCGTATCGGATAAATTTCGGAATATGGAGTTTCGTAATACAGGCGTAGAAACCGAAACGAAAAAGCAGATTGATGAACTTTTTGAAAGTGCGAAAAAGAAATGGAAAGGTATTTTTTCCGATGACGCTCAAATCGAATTGCCGCCGTCGCATTTGCAAACCTGCGTTTCTTATCTGGAAGAAGTAAAGCTCTTTAATTCAAATTTGGAAGTCGTTGACGAAGCCTTTGAATATCTCGTCAATAAAGACAGCAAAAGCGATAAAGGACAGTATTTTACGCCGCGTTACATTATTGATATGTGTGTGCGGATGCTCAACTCGAAAGCGTCGGAATTGATGATTGACACGGCGGCGGGAAGCTGCGGTTTTCCCGTCCACACGATTTTTTATGTTTGGGAACAGTTGAATCCGAACGGTAATAATTCCTTCAGCACCGAAGATAAAACTCCAGCCCAAATCAAATATGTGCAGAACAATGTTTTTGCGATGGATTTTGATTTGAAAGCGGTTCGCGTCGGCAGAACTTTGAATCTGATTGCGGGCGACGGCGAAACGAATGTAATCGAATTGAATTCGTTGGATTATGAGCGTTGGGAAGCCGATTATCCGGCTAAACCTTATTGGAAAAAGTATTTCAGTAAAGGTTTCGATAACCTGCTCGATTTGCGAGCCGATAAAAAAAGCAACAAGGAATTCGAGTTTGATTTGATTATGGCAAATCCGCCGTTTGCGGGCGACATCAAAGACCCGAGACTTTTGCGGCGTTATGAATTAGCCAGAAAAGTCAGCGAAGAAGAAGACAAATTAACCGGCAAAAAGTTGACGCGGGAAAAAGGCTGGCACGAAAAAATCAGCCGCGACGTGCTGTTTATCGAACGCAATCTCGATATGCTCAAACCCGGCGGACGAATGGCGATTGTTTTGCCGCAGGGCAGATTTAACAATCAATCGGACAAATATATTCGTAACTACGTTGCCGAACGCTGCCGGATTTTATCGGTTGTCGGACTGCACGGTAATAGTTTCAAGCCGCACACCGGCACGAAAACATCGGTTTTGTTCGTGCAGAAATGGGATGATGAAATTTGTCCGCGACAGGAAAATTACAACATCTTTTTCGCCACGCAAAAGCTGGAAGGCAAAAATAACAGCGGCGATAAACTGTTTTGGAACGCCGAAAAAAACGGCACGACGACCGAATCCGATTTGGCACTCAAAGACGTAAATAATCACCCGATTGTCTATCACGACCTTTTTAATACCGAAAATTTAACTTCCGACGGCGTTGCCGAAGCGTTCAGAGAATTTGCGAGCAAAGAAAAGCTAAGTTTTTTTTAAATCGCCCTTTCGATGAAGCAAAGTATCAGGCTTTGTTGAAAGGGCTGGAAGCTACGGAAATAAACACGACGGATTTAGAATTCTCGTTTCGTTTAGACAGCGAATATTACCAAAAAGAATATCTGGCACTCGAAAATTTAGCTATCAAGAGTAACGGAGTCAATTTAGGCACGTTGACAAATTTTTTGATTGGTCCATTCGGTTCGGCGTTTAAGACTGAAAATTATGAAGATGAAAGCACAGATGCGGAAGAAAGCAATTACCGATATTTTCGAGGAAAAGATGTAAAGCCTTTCTTTTTGATGAATGATGATAACAAGTATATTCCCGAATCCGATTTTACCCGATTACAAAAATATAAGGTTCAGCCGAATGATATTTTAGTTTCAGTCGTTGGCACTTTGGGCAATGCCTCAATCGCGCTCGAAAAAGAATTGCCCGCAATTTTTAGCTGTAAAAGCACGATTCTTCGTGATTCAAAAATAAATGAATTTTATTTGTTAGCTTATTTGAATTCTAATTTCGGCAGAAAACTTTTGTTAAGAAAAACACGCGGAGCGGTTCAAGCCGGATTAAATCTTGACGATTTGAAAACTTTGACAATACCGTGTCTTTCCGATGATATTCAATTTGAAGTCGAAAAACTCGTTAAAAACGCAAATTATCAGTTAGACCTTAGCCAATCAAGTTATAAAGATGCCGAAAACTTACTTTTAGATGAACTCGGTTTATTAAATTGGCAGCCGACCGAACAAAACACATCGGTTGTCAGTTTTGCAGACAGTTTTTTTACGACGGGCAGATTAGATGCGGAGTATTATCAGCCGAAATATGAAGAGATTGAATCAAAAATAAAGTCATATAAAAATGGTTTCGGTGTCTTGGGTAAATTAACCCAATACGTTTATACAGGTGAATATGCTGACGAATACTTACCAAAATCGAAAGATTTAAAGTTTTATATCCGAAGCACGAACATTAAAAATGGTTTAGTCGAAGAAGATGAAAATTATTACGTTGAATCGTATAAATTTACTAAATTTGCCAAAAAGGGAGACATAATAACTGCAAGAGTTGGAACTATTGGTATTTTTGGCGGAATAAACGAAGAAATTGAAGGAAGCGTTTATTCTGATAATGTTCTTTGTTTTCGACTTCCAGAATCTTTTAACTATTTAGCTTATACAGTTTATTTTAATTCAAGGGCTAATTGGGAGTTAGTAGATAGGTTAGCTCGCGGTTCAGTTCAACAACGTCTTAATCAAGAAACACTAAAAGATTTAGTCGTTCCTATCCTAACTTCAACAATTCAAGAGAATATCGTTTCACTTATAAACAAATCACAGTTTGCTAAATCCGAAAGCAAAAGATTATTAAACTTAGCCAAAAAAGCGGTCGAGGCGGCAATCGAACAAGACGAAGAAACGGCTTTAGATTTAATCACGGAAGATCAACCGAATGCCTAATATATTTTTTGACAATCTTCACCTGTGGCAAAAACAAACGGATATTGATTACTTCACGCATTTTATGAAAACGTGGCTCGTTTTCAATGCGTGGATGTATCACTCAACGCATTCCGAAAAAGACAGAGATAATATTGATTTCGTCAAAGAGGAAAATAATACTTTTCGGGCAAAAATGATGTCATTCGTTCGCTTAAACGACAGCGATTCAAATAAATTTAGAGAACATATCGGAAATTTACATCTCGCGCTTGAAAC
Organism: Acidobacteriota bacterium; assembly: GCA_030855875.1. Lineage (GTDB taxonomy): Bacteria > Acidobacteriota > Blastocatellia > Pyrinomonadales > Pyrinomonadaceae > SXVE01. Next base: position 560 of record JALYQJ010000039.1, on the reverse strand, counting down.
CAGCATTCAAATTAACAAAGGCGAAGAATTAAGATTTTCTAATGCCTACATCGGAAAAAATCCGACGCGAATTGATGTCAAATATTCACGGGGTTGTGAATTCAAGGTCGAACTTTCAAACATTGGCAACAACACAAATACAGTTTCAATTACAAGAGGAGTTGCAGCAATACTTAACCTCACAAATCCGACCTACGATTTAACTTGGCTTGAAAATCACGCTGATTTTATTGCTCTTACCCAAGAAAGAAAAGGCTGGATTACAGCTTGCTATAAAGTCGTTAATCCGAAATTATACAAAAACTTGACAACTTTAGATTTCAATGACTGCATAAAATGCGGAACAATTCATTTTATCAATGATGATGATCTTGTTTGTAAAGGCTTAATCGAAATGCTTTATCGGCTGCGCTGCATTCTATTTCACGGTGAATTAAGCACCTAAGCAAAAGTAATGTAATACTTTGAGCCGACTTGTGAGAGAATTTCATCAAGTTCTCGGCACAAGTTTTTGTAGGAACTGTGGGCTTCCCACGAGAGCCACTCATACTTTATCTTTT
>JALYQJ010000014.1 GCA_030855875.1 Acidobacteriota bacterium | reverse complement strand
AATGCAAACTCGCAATTGAATATGAAAAAAATTATTCCCGTAACGGATTTACAACGACAGGCGGCACAAATTTTGGGCGATTTAAGCGAAAACGAACCAATCGTGATAACGCAGCGCGGACGCGCTTCGGCGGTTTTGCTCTCGGCGCGGCGTTACGCCGAAATTGAAGAAGATTTGCGAATGCTCGACGATCTGGAACTTTTGCAAATGACCGAAGAAGCCAAACAAAATATCAAAAACGGCGACACGATTTCACACGCCGACGTGAAAAAACGCCTCAATTTTAAACAATAATGATTCAGGTTGAATGGACATCACGGGCGTTTCTCATTTTGGAAACTCTCCCGCAGGTGATTGCTTTTGAAATTATTCGACGGGTTGATTTGCTCCCGAAATTCCCGGAAATGGGCGCGAAAATCGAAAGCCGTTTCGCCGCGCTCAAAAATTACCGGCAAATAATCGTCAAACGAAATTATCGGGCGATTTACGAATACGACGAATTTGAAAACAGAATTTATATTCTCGCCGTTCAGCATTGCCGTCAGCAGCTTCCTTTAGCCAGAGATTTGAAGCGGCAGCAAGCGGAAGAAGAATAATTTAATGCGAGTTTCTGGATAAGAGGGAACGGTAAGGATAGCCACAAAAAGGCACAAAAAGCGCAAAAATTAAAAATTCTTTTTTGGTGAATTTTGTGCCTTTTTGTGGCTATCACTTTTTAAACTGACGTTAAATTAGTTTCTATTGAGCCATTCGATTTGCAGTTTTGCAATAGCAATTTCTTTATGTTTGGCTTCGACTTCGATCCACGGCGCGAATCGGAAAACTTGCGGCATCGTGACGATTAAATCGTGATGAGCGCGGTCGCCGAAACGTTCGCGTCCGTTTGAAATATGAACCAACTGCAAATCAGGATTCGCCCACGTTTCACGCGCCGCCCAAAAAGCCTTCTCGACCGATTCATTATCGTAATCTTCGAGATTTTCGTGACAGATGTGATGATGCGCGTCGAAAACCATCGGAACTTTGGCGCGGCGGCAAATATCTAAAATCTCGTCCGAACTGTAAGCGTATTCGTCGTTTTCGAGAACGATGCGCGAGCGGATTTCTTCAGGCAGTTTGCCGATATTTTCGACCATTCTGTCGGCGCGGTCTGATTTTCCGCCGTGAATCGTCATCGCCGCCCATTCCGAACGCGGCTGTTTTAACAAATCCATCGTTTTCGCGTGCATTTTCAAAATCTTGACGCTGTTTGCGACGACCGCTTCGGAATCCGAACTCAAAACGACGAATTGATCGGGATGCAAAACAAGGCGCAAACCTTTCTCAATCGCGTTCGTCCCGATGTCGGCTAAATCAGCAGAAAATTCTTCTAAAATTGCCGCTCCCGCCGATTCGTCGGAAAACGGAAAAAGCGCGGAAGTCATCCGGTAAAGATTGATGTCGTTAGCGCGACAAAATTCCGTCGCTTTTCGCAAACGCGCGATATTTTCGCGGTAAAGATTACGCAGTATTTCGCCTTGCGCCGCTTCGTCAAACGATAAAAGTCGCTTGCGCGTGACGGTTTTGTAACGAACTTCGTCGGAATTTGTGATGCAGACCAAACCGAGATTGCTTTTGACGCATTGAGTTTCCGCTTTCATACAAATATTTTGCCACGAATTACACGAATATCACGAATAAAAAACCGAATAAGATAAAACACATCGCTTTGAATAATAATTTAATGAAGTTCTATATAATTTCTTCTTTATTCGTGAAAATTCGTGTAATTCGCGGCTAAACTTCTTACTTTTCGAGCGCATTAAAAATAAACGGAAAAGTCGCGTAAGTTTGACCGCGATGCTGCGGGCGAAAGGCGAAAAGTATGATTCTGCCTTTGCCATAAGCGGTTTCGGCGAGCGCGGTTTTTCCATTTAGATATTTTTCGCCCAAAATCCAGCCGGAAAACAGCGCGTCTTTGTCGGCGTATTCGGCGATTGATTTGACCTTCGATTTATCGGAAATTTCAAACGCCGAACTGTTGATAAAATAAGCAGCAGTTTCTTCGGTTAAATTTTTCGCCAAAGGGTTTTTCGTGTCAACTTTCAAACGCACAATCGAGCCGGGATTGTAAAATTCCGAACGCTTCAGTCCGTTCAAAACATTTTTCACCGGCAGATTAAAACGCTTGATAATGAGTTCGCACGAATCGTCAAAGCAAATCAATTTGCCGCCCGATTCGACGAATTTTTTTAGATTCTCAACGCCTTGCTCGCCGATTCCGCCCGCGAATTCAGCCGGATAACGCTCCGCACTCAAGCCTTTGACGATGGTGGTTTCGCTGTCTGCCGGTAAAATTATTGCGTCGTAATCAAGTTTGCCGGCGCGAAAATCGGCATCGGAAACCGGCGAAAAGGGAATTTGGAAATTGTCGAAAACAAGCCGCGTCCAGCCTTCGTCCATCGAAGAAGTGTAAGGTTTGTAAAGCCCGATTTTCGGATTCGTCTTGAGCGGATTCGGCATTTTGTCGAACGCCGTTCTATTCGCGTTCAAATTCAAAACCCCGCGCACCTGATTAATATTTTCAACTTTTTTCAGACTCTTTCTAAACTGCGCCAAATTCTTTATCTGCCACGCCGCCGCGTAATCAACGCCCATCTGCAAAGGCAAAGTCCAGCCGGCGACATCATACGGAACTTCCGCCTCGCCGTTCACGTTAAGACGCTGCGGATAAACCTGTTTTTCAAACAAACTGAGGATGTTATTTTTCTGCGCCTGATTGACGAAGATTAAGAACGAACCGAGCGGCATTTCGTGAAAATCATGGGGTTTTTTCGCGTTCATAGCAAAGTAACCTTCATTTGTCATTTGATGAATTTCTACGCCCTGCCACAGCAAAATTTCCAGAAAGCGCGAAATTGTTTCGGTATTCGGCTGTCCGGCTGTCACGATAAACGCCTGCGGCTCGTCTTTTTTTGATTCCAGATTCGCTTTGCCGAGTTCGTAAAAATTACGCAGATAGCGCGGGCGAAATTTCGCTGCCATTTCCAATAATCCGCGTGAAGCGATCATCTCGATTCGGGCAATATCAGCCGGTCGCCAAACGCCGCCGCTCCAAATATCGGGATGATTCGTCGCCGTTTCAAGTGGTGAATTAAACCCGCGTCCGCCGCGATTTCGCTGCAACTGCTCTTTTGTAATCGTCACCGGCGACATCAAATCCGCACTTGCCGCTTCGGATAAAATACCGATTGAATTGTGATAATACGGCGCGGAGCGAAAACCGCCGTGCCACCACGTATCGAAAGTCGTGTTCGTAGCTATGCCCGCAATATTTTCGCCCTGCAAATCAGCCGCCATTTTATACCCGACGAGTCCGACTTCGCGCAAAATCAGCGGCGAAATGCGCGGATTCGGCGGATCGAAAAACGGCGGGATGATGAATCTCGCGCCGGTTTGTCCCATCTGATGAACGTCGTAAACGATCTGCGGAAACCATTCCTGCCAGTAAAGTTTGGTGATGTTCTGCGTTTCGCGCAGGTTGAGCATAAACCAGTCGCGGTTGTTGTCGTGTCCGGCGTAATGATGATAAAGTTCGGGCGGGATTGTGCCTTCGGATTTTGTGCCGAGCGTTTTGCGATACCATTCGGCGACCATCTGAACGCCGTCCGGGTTTGACGAGGGAATAAGCAGCAGAATCGTGTTGTTCAGTATTTCCTTCGTCGTTTCGTCGGCTGCCGTCGCCAACTCAAAGGCTAAATTCATTGACATTTGCGAAGCGACGATTTCGTTGGCGTGAATCGAACACGAAATCGAAACGATTGTTTTTCCGGCTTTTATCAAATTTTCGAGTTCCGCCGCGTCTTTTACCGAATTCGGATTCGCAAGTTTTTGGTTGATTTGGCGATACTTTTCGAGATTTTTGATATTGTCCGCCGACGAAATAAACGCGGCAATCATCGGCTTTCCGAGCGTCGTTTTGCCGATTTCGCGCACGGCGACTTTATCGCTCGCCGCGTCGAGTCTGCGAAAATAATCGTTAATCTGCGACCAATCGGCGATGGTTTTATCGTCGGTCGGCTGAAAACCGAGAACAGATTTCGGCGATGGCGCGTTTTGCGCGAGTGCCGATAACGCCAAAAGCGCAACGAAACCGCAGATGAACGCGAACGAACGCAGATTGCTTAAAGATGCGGCAGCGAATTTTGAAGTTTGGACTTTTAATCTTAAACTGATTTTCATGCAAGACCTTTCCCTTGAAGATATTCGAGATAATAAAAAACTGACTTTCGACGTGAAAGAGTTTAACAAATCCGGCTTCATCGGCAAACTGCGTTACTGGTGGAGTTTGTCTCTAGCGGGAATTCTACTGCTTTTCGGTGCTTTGCCCGCGATGTTCGTTCTGCAAATCGTCAACCGCCGGATGCAGCTTTATCCGCTGTGCGTGTGGGGATCAAAATTCTGGATTCGCGGTTCGGGAATCGAAGTAAAAGTTTCGGGCAGAGAAAATCTGCAACCCGGAAAATCGTATATTTTCGTCGCCAATCATCGTTCATACATAGATACGACCGCGCTTTTTGCCTACGCCGGAACGCGAATCGGTCTAATCGCCAAAAAGGAGCTTTTGAAAGTTCCGGTTTTAGGGCGCGGAATCAGCTTTATAAATTTCGTGACGATTGACCGTTCAAACCCGGAACGGGCGCGGGAAACGATGGATAACGTGCGCCGGATAGTTGACGGCGGTTATTCGTTCGGCGTGTTTGCCGAAGGAACGCGGGCAATGCCGGGCGAGCTTTTGCCGTTCAAAAAAGGCGCGTTTCATCTCGCGCTGCAAACCGGCGCGGCGATTCTTCCCGTCGCCATCAAAAACACAGATTATTTGATGGGCAAAAAAACCGGAGTCGTCAATCCGGGAACGATGGAAATCGTTTTGCTTCCGCCGATTGAAACGAAAGGCAAAACAATCGAAGAAGATTTACCGGACTTGCTGCGGCAAACGCGGAAAGCGATTGCCGAAGAGTTAGAAAAGTGACGACTAAAAAGTTCTGATTTCCGATTAAAACAAAGAGTTTGCCCGCGAAATGCGCGAAAGAACGCTAAAATGAAAAGAAATTAGAGTTTTCTCTTTTTCGCGTATTTTCGCATTTTTCGCGGGCAACAATTCTTAGATCAACCTCGAATTAATCACGGTTTTTTCGGTGTCGGGCTTGGTGTCGGTTTAATTTCTTCGACCGGCGTGTCGTCGTCCAGAATTTTCACTTCGCTCGTGCCGACTTTGTAATCGGTGAATTTTATACGCATTTTGAGTTTCACCGAAAAACCGCTGTCCCAAACGAGTTCGTCGTCGGAACTGGCGAGCGACGGAAACCAGTATTTGCCGTCAATATTTTCGCGCCACGTTTCGACGACCGGAAATTTATTCGTTTTCGTTTCGGGAACGGCTTTGCCTTTAGACTTGACGATCACAAAATCCACGTCGTCAACCCAAACTCTGCCGGTGAAAAGACGGAGTTTCGATTTTTTCGGGTCGGGCATTACCTTCGGCGAAACTTCAAAAACGTGAAGATTAAGCTCGTCAATTTTTTCCTTGCCGAGATAAGTAAAATTATAAAGACTCACAGCCGAAGGCTCCAAGGCAAATGGGTTAACGCCGCCGAGGTCTTCCAGATCTTCCGGCGTTACGCTGATTTCCGTTAAGGTCGGCACGGGAAAAAAGAGTATTTTTTCAAAACGCCTGCCGTCTTCCAAAAGACTCATAAACGAATCACGGCGGTAGGTTCCGGTGATTTGCCCGCCTAAGCCGACCGTTTGGACGGTTGCACTTCGATTAAAAATATAATTC
>JALYQJ010000086.1 GCA_030855875.1 Acidobacteriota bacterium | reverse complement strand
CGAAGCGAAAAAGCCGTTAAAATCAACTGGCAGTTTTCAATTGAAACGGCTCGGACGAAACTAAACAGGCATTACGAAAAGGTCAATCTTGAGAATAAGAAATACCTAAAAACTTAATTTACGGACTGCTAAGTAAAATCCGGCGAAAGTAATGTTGTAATTAACTGAAGCGATAAAAATGCCAAAAAGGTCGAAGGTAAATTGTGAGCGGAAAACCCGAAAAAACATTAAAACAAAAAGAAAAGACCGAGCCGGAAAACAAAAAAACATTGTGGGTGGTGACGGAACTTTATTACCCGGAAGAAACTTCGACCGGTTATTATTTGACGCGCATCGCCGAAGGGTTAACCGGAGATTATAATGTAAAGGTTTTGTGCGGACAGCCTAATTATTCGGCGCGTGGAGTTCGCGTATCGAAACGGGAAATTCATAAACAGGTTGAAATTTTTCGATCTTTCGGGACGACTTTGAATAAAAATGTCATTGTCTATCGGTTGATAAATATGCTGACGCTCAGTTTATCAATCTTTTGGAACGCTCTGTTTCAATTCAAAAAAGGAAATCAGGTTTTGGTTGTGACAACTCCGCCGAGTCTGCCGTTCATCACGGCTTTCGCTTCACTTCTGCGCGGCACGAGCTATATTTTATTGATTCACGATAATTACCCGGAAATTTTGATTGCGGCTGAAAAAACATCCGCCGAATCCGTTTTGGTAAAAATACTGAATTTTTCAAATCGCTGGCTTTATAAATACGCGAGCAAAATAATCGTCGTCGGTCGGGATATGGAAAAACTGATCGGACGCAAAACCGAAGGACTCGATATTCCGATAAAAACCATACCGAATTGGGCGGAGTTGGAATCGGTCGAACCGGCGGAAAGAAAAACGAACAAACTTTTGCTGGAGTTAAATTTAGAGGACAAATTCGTTTTTTTATACGCCGGAAATATGGGTTATCCGAATGATTTGGAGAGCATAATAATATGCGCCGAACAATTAAAAGGAGAAACCTCGATACAGTTTATATTTCTCGGCAGCGGCGTTAAACGAAATTGGCTGGAAAAGCAAGTAGATGAAAAAAAACTGTTGAATGTGACGATTTTGCCGCCAAAGCCGCGAAGCGAACAAATTATTTTTTTGAACGCCTGCGATGTCGCGCTGGTTTCGCTGGTGAAAAAAATGTGGGGCGTTTCGATGCCGAGCCGGACGTATAATATTTTAGCGGCGGGAAAACCGATTTTGGCTTTAACCGAAGATGAGTCGGAATTGGCACAAGTCGTTATCGAAGATAATGTCGGCTGGATTGTGCCGCCAAATTCGCCGCAGGAACTTTTAAAAACAATCAGACATATATACTTAAATCAAAGTGATTTAGCGGAAATCGGAAAAAGAGCGCGGCAAAAGGCTTTGAGTAAATATTCGTTCGAAACGGCGATAAAAAAATACAAAAGCGCAATTAAATAAATGCGCTCGATAATTCGAGAAAAACGCAGAAAAAACGCAGTCTGACAGAATGCTTCAAAAATTACCGTAAAATGAAAGTTTTAGTGACAGGCGCGAGTGGATTTGTCGGCAAAGTAATTGTTGAGGAACTGCGTCGAAACGAAGTAAAAGTCATCGAACTGCAGAGCGGACGTGTAGAGAAGGGAAATAATACAACAGGCAACAATTATTTTGAGAATAAAGCAGACATAACTAATAAAGATGAAGTTTTAGAACTAAAAAAAATCGGTGAAATTGACGCAATCGTTCACGCGGCGGGTTTGGCGCATCAATTCAAGGATGTGAAAAAAGAAGAATTCTGGTCGGTAAATGTTGAAGGCACCGCAAATATTTTAGAGTTAGGTAAATTATTGAAAATTAAACATTTTATATTGATAAGTTCCGTCTCGGTTTATGGAGACGTTGCCGAAAACCGATTTGTCTTACCGGGAATTAATGAAGATGTAGAATGTCGCCCGCAAGATTTTTACGCTGAAAGTAAATTGGAAGCTGAAAAAATAACGAGCCGAAAATGCGAAGAAAAAGATGTTGCATTAACTATATTGAGACTCGCAACGGTTATCGGAGAAGAAGATCGGGGAAATTTTCTGCGATTAATAAAAGCAATAGATAAGCGAAGATTTTTGTGGATCGGGAAGGGCGTAAATTATAAAAGTTTAATTCACCGGGAAGATGTCGCCGCAGCGGTTTGTAAATTATTATTTGATAAAACAAGTGAAGAAAAAAATAAAACAGGGGAAATTTTCAATGTTTCAGCCGAGCCTTTGCAGATGAAGGAAATAGTCGAAATTATTTCGCGTGCGCTAAATAAAAATGTCTTCGGTCTATCGGTCAATGAAAATATTTTAGATTACTTATTATATTTTGGTTCAAAAAAACTTAAGATTAAAAAACTCGAAAAACTCAGGCGAACCGTTGAAAAATGGCTGGCAAACGATGCGTATTCGGCTCAGAAAATAAAACGGGAATATCAATATGAAGCAAAAATCAAAACGGATGAAGCTATCACACGGGAAGTGAAGTGGTATCTTCAACAATAGATTCCTAAATTTTTGTATTGAACGGAAGTGCTAATGCAAAAGAAAGTAGAGAAAGAATATAGAGAAAGAATGTAGAAATAATGTTTCAGGTTGTGATATTTACGACGGCGTTTTTGCTTTGCTACTTCGGTGTCGAATGGTTTCGACGTTGGAGTTTGAAAAAGCGAATTTTCGATATTCCGAACGAGCGAAGTTCGCACAACGCCCCAAAACCGCGCGGCGGCGGTCTGGTTTTTGTGATTGTATCGCTAGCAGGTTACGCCGCCTGCACAATTTTTTATCAAGGCAATTTTGAACCCGGATATTTAACAGCGGTAATTCTAATTTCAACGGTAAGCTGGCTCGACGATTTATATTCGATACGGTCTGTCTGGCGTTTTGTCGTTCACGCCGTTTCAGCCCTGCTGGTAATTTTTAGTGTCGGATACATAGAACAGTTATATCTGCCATTTTTTCATCAAGTTGAAGTAGGAAAAATTGGAATATTACTGACATTCGGTTGGATTGTTTGGCTGACAAACGCTTATAATTTTATGGACGGTATTGACGGCATCGCCGGAGTGCAAGCAGTCACCGCCGGATTCGGCTGGTTTCTCGCCGGAAACATTCTCGGATTCGATGGAATCAGTATCTACGGCGGAATCCTGGCAGTTGCCTGCGCCGGATTTTTGATACATAACTGGCAGCCGTCAAAAATATTTATGGGCGATGTCGGAAGCGCGTTTCTGGGCTTCACATTCGCCGTTATGCCGTTGTTGACAAAAGAGGAAAGTGACGTTCAAACGCGAATTTTACCTTTAATATCGATATTATTAGTGTGGTTATTCGTTTTCGACTCAGTCTACACTTTTTTTCGGCGATTGCTGAAACGAGAAAAAGTTTGGATTGCACACCGATCACATATCTACCAGAAACTCGTAATAAAAGGATATGAACATAAAAACGTTGCTTTATTATATGCAGTTCTTTCGTTAACACTTTTGATTTCGATAATCAATTGGCTGACATTCGGCGAAGCCTATCTGTGGATTGTTTTTGTTTTGCTGGGAATTGTGTCGGTCGGGCTTTTGATATTCGAGCGGTCGCAGCCTTTTACTGAATAAAAGGTTATAGTTGAGTAGATAGATTCGCCGTACTACATTTTGTGATGAAGAAAATAATTATCGAATCATACGGCGTTAAAATAAAAATAGAAACCGATTTGAATGTTGATTTTGAGAATATTAAAATCAATCTGGCAAAGAATTTGCCGAATGAATTTAAACTGCTGAAAGAAGAAACTTTCGATCACAGTTTTTTTATCTCGAAAATAAACTCGACTTTTGAATTGCATAAGGCAGAAAAAGTATCGGAGAGCGAAACATTAGATGTTTTGCTCGAACAACTTGTTAGTCACGTGCGTGTAACGGTTGCCGAATTTGCCGTCGGAAAAGTTTTTTTGCATGCCGGAGTCGTTGCCGTCGGGGGAAAGGCGATTATACTGCCGGCGCAAAGTTTTCAGGGAAAAACGACCCTGGTCGCTGAGTTAGTTAGAAACGGAGCGGTTTATTATTCCGATGAATATGCGGTATTGGACGAAAAAGGTTATGTCCATCCGTTTCCGAAGATGCTTTCGATGCGCGGCATTATAGACGATTACACGCAATTGGACATTCCGGTTGAAGAATTTGGCGGAGTTGCCGGAACGAAAGCGATTCCGGTCGCGTTGGTGCTGATAACCGAATACAAAAGAAATGCGAAATGGAAACCAGAAGAACTTAGTTCCGGTCAAGGAATTATGGAAATCCTTCCGCATACACTGCCGATAAGAAATAAGCCTGAATTTACGTTAAATGTGTTGAATAATGTTGCCGAACGTGCAATAATCACAAAAACCAAGCGAGCCGAAGCGGATAAAACCGCACGGCTGCTAATGAGTTTATTTGAAGAAAAGCTTTTAAAATTTAATTCTATACATCAAAAAGATGAATTTCGGAGGAGAAAAGATGATTAACCCGCAAACACCTATGGCTCGTAAAAACGGTCTTGTAATACAGGAAACGAACGAAGAAGTATTGGTTTATGATTTGGAAACCGATAAGGCTCACTGCCTGAACCAAACGGCTGCATTCGTTTGGAAAAAATGTGACGGTCGTACATCCGTCGAAGATATTGTCGCGCAATTTGAAAAACAGACGGGAAGCCGCGTTGATGAAGATTTAGTATGGCTGGCGATTGACCAGTTAAACGAACGAAAACTTTTGGAAAAAACCGTTACCACAAAATTTGCCGGTGAAAGTCGACGCTCGGTTTTGAAGAAAATCGGATTTGCATCAGTTGTCGCCTTGCCGGTTATCGCTTCGTTGGTTGCGCCGACGGCAGTTCTGGCAGTCGCTTGTTCCGGTATCCAGACTGCTGCAAGTTGTGGATCGGGCAATTGTAACAGAGGAACCCCATGCAGTAGTTGCAATCCGGCTTGTGTGGCTCCCGCGGTATGCGGTTGTTCGGGTGCCGGTGCTTCATGCGAATGTATCACTCCGAGTTTTGGAAGGAGCGCAACAACCGGAAAAAAAGATAAATGACGGAAGATTTAGGGGGGAAATTAATTGATAATAAATTTCAATCAATTTTCTACAAAGTTCAAGAGCATAATCTGGAAAAGGCTTGGAGATGGTTTGCAGAAACCGGATTCAAGCCTATTTTAATTAAGGGTTGGAGCGCGGCGCAGTTTTATCCGAATCCATACGAAAGAAACTTCACCGATTTTGATTTTTTGATTGAACCGGCAAAATATGGAGGGGCGTTGAAACATTTGGAGGGTTTTGAAGTTCCTTCGAGCGTTGACCTTCATCAGGGAGCGAGACATCTCGACACGGTTGATTGGAACGATTTATTTGAAAACTCAAGAACTGTGAAAGTCGGCGATACCGAGATCAGAGTTTTACGCCCGGAAGACCATCTGCGCGTATTGTGCGTCCACTGGCTTACGGACGGCGGAGCTTATAAACATAGGCTAAAAGATATATTATACGCTGTCCGGAATAGACCGGATAATTTCGATTGGGATAGATGTCTGAATATTGTGGAGAGGCGAAGGCGGCGGTGGATAATTTGCACAATAGGTTTGGCACATAAATATTTGAATCTCGATGTTGAAGATTTGCCATTTGCCGAAGAAGCTAAAAATTTGCCTTCCTGGATAATAAAAACCGTCGAAAAAGAATGGAAAAGTGAAATCAGACTGCAGCCTCTGCATTTATTTCTAAAAGATAGAAAGCAGTTATTTCAACAAATCCTTAAACGAATTCCACCGAACCCGATTCAGTCAATTGTCACTATGGATGGTGATTTTGACAAACCTGTTAGATTCTATTATCAAATCGGAAGTATATTTTTAAGAGTTAATCCTTCCTTTGATCGTTTATCGAAAACATTTTTCAAAAAATAAGTGATTCAACTAAGTATTGTTCAAAAAAATGGAGTTGAAAAGTAGTAAAATTACGCTTGCAATCGAAACTGCTGTCGGCGGTGGAAGTTTGTCGCTTTTTAAAGATCAATTAATAATTGACCGATGGGTTGGAGAAAGGGAAGTATCTCGTTCTGAAGAATTACTTGAGGCAGTTTTGACGATATTGAATCGTAACGGATTAAAATCCGGTGATTTAGATATTATTGCCGTTTCGTGCGGACCGGGAAGCTACACAGGTTTGCGTATCGGTCTTGCGACGACAATAGGATTAAAGAATGGTCTCAATATAAAATGTTTTGGAATTTCTATTTTGGAATGTTTTTATTATGAGTTTGAAAAAGAAAATATTCCTTTCATAACTGCAGTGTCTTTTGGGAAAAGTGAAGTTTTTTATCAAGCATTTGAACAATTACACAATAGAAATAGTCTTGTCGAGACAAAGCCTGAAAAGGTATCTTTCGAAAATTTTATCCAATTAAAAAATAATTATTCGGATATAGCGTTGGCGGTGAATCAAAAACTCTATACTGAACTAAAAAAGCGTTTTACCGTAAAAAAAATGTATGTTTCAAATGCGGGAGTTAATTTATCCGATTATATTGGAAAGTATGTCATAAACGGCAACGGGTCTGATAACCTCAACGCTTTTTATTACCCGCCTTCATAGGGATGTTAATAAAACAATATTTATTATTTGCAGCGACATATTTGCATTTAAATCAATTAGAGCAGATATCAAGAAAATGCGAGTTGAATTTTTGGACGACAAGCGATTATAAAGACGAATTGGATCGTGAAGATACATATAATATTTGTTCAAGTGAAATTAATTCAAAAGAAGTAGTGGGGTTTTTGTTTGCGCGTCTGATAAGAAAGGACAGTAATAATTCTTTAGTTCTTAGGAAAGATGAAGATAACTTTTATAGATATGACGAGGCGGAATTATTTAATATAGCAGTTCTTCCTGAGTATCAAAAAAAAGGTGTCGGACAATTGATATTTAATACTTTTGTAGATTTTTGTGTTATTAGGAATATAAACTTGGTTTGGCTGGAAGTGAGAAGATCGAATTTAAAAGCACAAACATTTTACCGCAAAAATGGATTTCAAATAGATTATTCGAGAAACAATTATTATCAAAATCCGGTTGAAGATGCTTTAGTTTTAAAACTAATTCTACCATTTGATTTAAATTCAAATATATATGAAAAACAATCAAAAACTTGAAAATGAGACATATTATAAGTTAATATCAATTTTAGTCTGAAACAAGTATTTGAAATTCTTAAAATTATTGGAGCGGACTAATTTTAGAAAAGCGAGGGAAAATATTATGGACATGTTAAGTTCGACAACAGTTAAGGATGAATTATTAAAATCAAATCCGACATTCAGAGATCTGATGCAACAACATCAAAGCTATGAAAAGAGATTAACAGAATTGGCGCATCTGACTTATCCGAATGATAATGAGATATTAGAGGAAACAACAATTAAGAAGAAAAAGCTTCTCATCAAAGACGAAATTTATGCCATAATACAGGAATATTCAAACTCACATTAGCAAAATATTCTGCATCAATTTTTCTTGAAGAAAATCGTATGAATTTTAAAATTCATACGATTTTCTTTTTTTAGCAGGAACCATTTCTAAAAACAAGAATTCTTTTATCCGTCGAAAGAAAAGAATATTCATTAATAAAGCCGTGAGTTTGTAAAAAAGATTCATCCTCTGTCAAGGAAATTTGTCTTAGTATCTTACCGTCCGACAAATCTAAAAAGTACGAATTTCTTCTATCCCCGACAACGATTGCTAAATTACCATTTACAGACGATTTACCTGTTAATCTTCCGGCAAATCTCTTTTTCCAAATTTTGTGTCCTTTATTTATATCAAGCATATAAATAAAATTATCAAATGAGCTAACCAAAAGCCCTTTATCGGTTTTTATAATTCCCGAAATCTCTCCGCCGATCTTTATGCTCCAAAAACTTTTTTTACTATCAGTATCTAAAGCGCGTATAAATCCTCTTTTAGTGCCATAGATTACATTCGATCTATCGGTAGAAACTATTGCTGTGATTTCTACTTCGGTTCTGGTTTTTGAAATAATTTCACCAGTTTGCAATTCTAATAAATATATATGCTTGCGGTCGGAAAATGCCAAAATACTGCCGGATATATCCAATATAAAACTGTTAACATCGGGATTCGTTCTAACATTAATATTATTCGGATTAGCAAGCTGGTGTTCTATACATTTCTTCCAAATTGTTTGACCATCTGTTTTATTGACTCGAATAAAACAGCCATTAGAATGCACCAGTAAACTATCCTTTAAGTCATATAAGAATATTTGATAAGATTGTGATTTGTCCGTACTATTTAAAGTGAACTCTCCGTCAGTTTCAGTTTGCCAGACGACCAGTCCACTATAATTGCTAATGGACCGAAAAATTAATTTATTTTCGGTACCATTATTACTATCAGTAATAGAATTTTTTTTCTTGCTCTTGTTTGCCAGAAAAGTAAATTCAGAGTTGACCAAATTTCGCCTCGATATAGTTCCGCCAGCGTCAAAACTCCAATTTACTTTTCCACTAACTAAATTAATTGACTCAAGAAATTTAAAATTCCTAATCAATGGAATGTTTTGTATGTTATCAGACTCAATTTGGGCTATTTCCAAACCAACTGGCAAAGGGAATTGGTAACAAGATTGTCCCGGAAAATCCTTTTTGATAGTTGGCTGTGGGAAAACTTTTGTGGATAAAATAGATAAAATAACAGCCAAAAGACAAATCATCAAACATAAATATAATTTTGAAAAAATTGAAAAAGGCGAATTCATTGAATCATTTAGATGATATTGTTTGATTGTAATAAATTAAAAATAATTCTAAGATAAGACTAAGTTTTGTAATGCTTAAAACTTACCGGATGCTTCTTCAGATGTTTTTTCGCATCTGTTCAGTTGGCTTCAAAATATCTTTTAGTTATCTTATAAACGGAGAAAATCAAACACAAAATGTCTTTTAATAAAATTACGATTATCGGAAACTTAGGGCGCGATCCTGAACTCCGCTATACGCCACAGGGAGATGCAGTCTGTGATTTTTCAGTAGCAGTTAATGACCGAAGACGCGACAAATCCGGCGAATTTCAGGATAATACAACTTGGTTTAAGGTTACACTTTGGCGCAAACAAGCCGAAAACGCTTCAAAATTCCTTTCCAAAGGACGACAAGTTTATGTAGAAGGTCGGCTACAAGTTGAAGAATGGACTGACCGTGATGGAAAGGTTCGTTATTCTCTGGTTATTCAAGGTTCGGAACTACAATTTCTAGGTGAAAAAGGCGGCGAATCCACATCGAATCCACAAACGGCTTCCGACAATAATTTTGACGACAATACCAATGACTTTAAAAGGGTAGAAAATACATCTGCTCCGGCTGATGATGATATTCCTTTTTAATTTTTCTCATCCTATTAAGGAATATTCAAAGAAAAAATTGTATATAAAACGGAGAGCAAATTTGCTCTCCGTTTTATATACAATTTTTTCTAAATTCAACCGAGCCATTCGCCCATCATTCTAAATTTTTGGTAACGCTGAAATATTCTTTTCACATCATCAATTGCTCTCAGTTCAGTTAAGTTTTGTAAAAGTATCTTCTTTAACTTTCTGGCAGTTAATTCAAACTGTGTATGGGAATTATTCTTTTTTTCGTGTTCCGTGCTGTCCAAAGCCCAAATCGAAGACTCGGGAATTATCTGATCGATCAATCCGAATTTAAGCAGATCATCTGCCGTCAACCGCAGGCAATCGGCAGCACGTGCTGCTTGCCCGGCATCCTTCCAAAGTATCGCCGCACATCCTTCCGGCGATATTACGGAATAGACGGAATTTTCCATCATCAAAACTCTGTCCCCGATGCCGATTGCCAATGCGCCGCCCGAACCGCCTTCACCCAGAACGACGACGATAATCGGTACTTTCAAACCTGCCATCTCACGCAGATTATAAGCAATCGCTTCGGCTTGTCCCCGCTCCTCGGCATCAATTCCCGGATAAGCTCCGGGAGTGTCAATAAAACTGATTATCGGGCGATTGAACTTCTCAGCAAGCTTCATCGCCCGGAGAGCCTTGCGATAGCCTTCCGGTTTAGGCATACCGAAATTACGAATTCGTCTTTGATTTGTATCGCGTCCTTTTTGCTGCCCGATAACAACGACTTCTTCCGCATCCAAAACGGCAAAACCGCAGACCATTGCGGCATCATCGGCATACCGCCGATCACCATGAATTTCAACAAAATTTTCAAAAATTGCAGCAAATATGTCCATTGAATAAGGTCGGTCAGGATGTCTCGCTGTCTGCACCCGTTCAATTGCCGAAATGTCGAAATCATTTTCCATATTATTTTGATGTTTCTGTCTTTAAGTTTCCGTATTTATTACAAAAAGTTTCCGTATTTATTACAATACCCAGCTAACGTTAAATCCCTTGCTTTTTAATTCTTTCTCCAGACTACTCGAACCTTGAATCCTCAAAGGTTGGGAACGCACTTTCAACATAACATCGTCCCGTGTTAAAAAATTTAAAGTTACTTCGCATTTGCCCTGACTTTTACTTAAGAGCGTGAAAAGCTGTTCAAAAATTAGCTCATCAAAAGATTCGGAAGGTAAAGTTATCGAAACCTCACGTGACCTTAAAGGCAAAGCATCAGCAATTCTTTTGACTTCATTGATAATAATTGTAATTTCCTGACCTTCAGCCGATTCAACTTTCCCGTCTACTATTATAAGTTCGTCATCTTTTAAATATTCCGCATATTTTGCAAACGCCTCCGCCCAAGCCAGACATTTTACGCCGCCCGATTGATCTTCCAAACGGGCGATACAAAAACGATTGCCTTTTTTACTGTATTTAATCTGTGCGCCGGAAACAATTCCTGCGAGGACGATATTGTCACCGGGTTTTATTTCCTTATAATCGGCAATATTTATTATTTTTAGATCTGCCAGAACGGTTTTGTAATCGTCGAGCGGATGAACCGAGAGATAAAATCCGACAGAGGCTTTTTCCTGACGCGAAATCTCTGCCTGACTCCACGCCGGAACGTCCGGCAGATGATTATCCAAGTTAGTTTCCTCGTTATCCGAATCATCAGAGTTTGTTCCAAACAGCGCGTTTTGTCCACGCAATTTATCATTCCACGTTCGCTGCCCGAAAATTAAAGCGGTTTCGATAGCGGCGAACAATTTCGCTCTCCATAGATTGATATTTACGGAGTGCGATTTCAAAGAATCATATGCGCCGGCGGTAATAAGACTCTCCAAACCTCTCTTATTTATCGAACCCTGATCAATCCGCGACATAAAATCGAACAGGGAACTAAATTTGCCTTCTTTTCGAGCCTCAATTATGGACGCGACACTAGCGGAACCGATACCTTTAATCGCACTCAGACCGTAACGAACCGCATCATCGAGCGGCGTAAAACCGTCGTCACTTTCATTTATATCGGGCGGAAGTAACTTTAATCCCATCGAGCGTAGCTCGGACGAATACTTATAAACTTTAGCACTGTCCTGCGCTTCGTGTGATAAAACAGATGCATAAAAATAAGCGGGGTAATGCGCTTTAAGATAAGCAGTTTGGTAAGCTAAATAAGCATAAGCGACACTGTGGCTGCGGTTAAAACCGTAATCGGCAAATTGCGCCATCAACTTGAAAATTTCTTCGGCTTTTTCTCTCTTTATGTCGTGTTCGACGGCTCCGCTGATAAATTTCTCTTCGTGCTTCGCCATCTCATCGCGTTTCTTTTTCCCCATTGCTCGGCGCATCATATCGGCTTCGCCTAAAGTGTAGCCGGCGAGTTTTTGCGCGAGTTGCATGATTTGCTCCTGATAGACGAGAATGCCGTATGTATTACTCAAAATCTCTTTCATTTCCGGCACAATATACTGAACGCGCTTTTCGCCGCGATGTCGCGCGATAAAATCATCAACCATTCCACCGTCGAGCGGTCCCGGACGATAGAGCGCGTTCAGAGCAGCTAAGTCTTCGAGTTCTTTCGGCTTCAGACGGCGGCAGATTTCCTGCATACCCGCCGATTCGAACTGAAAGATAGCTTCGGTTCTGCCCTCGCCGAAAAGAGCTAGTGACTTTTCGTCATCCAGCGGAATTTGGCTCCAATCAATCTCCACATCTTTCTTCTCTTTAAGCCTTTTTAAGCAATCGCTTATCACGGTTAAGGTCGTTAAAGCAAGAAAATCCATCTTAAGCATCCCGACTTTTTCCAGATCATTCATTGAATACTGGCTGGTTAATTCATTCTTCCCAGAGTATGCAATCGGAATTAATTCGTGCAGCGGCTTCGGCGAAATAACCACACCGGCGGCGTGAACCGAAGAATGCCGCGCACAGCCTTCCAGACGGCGCGCCATATCAACCAAATCTTTTATCTTCGGATCAATTTCCATCGCCTTTCTTAAATCAGCAACCTGTTCCAAAGCCTGCGTAATACTGATATTACGACCACGCACCGGGGGCGGTATCAGTTTGGCGATTTTTTCAACCTCGCCATATGGCATATTCATTGCGCGTCCGACGTCTTTGATCGCCGCTTTTGAAGCCATCGTTCCGAAGGTAATAATTTGACAAACCGAATCGCGTCCGTAAAATTCGGTGACGTGATTAATCACATCCGCTCTGCCGCGCACACAAAAATCAATATCTATATCGGGCATCGAAACTCTCTCCGGGTTGAGAAACCGTTCAAAAAGCAAATCGTATTGCA
>JALYQJ010000567.1 GCA_030855875.1 Acidobacteriota bacterium | reverse complement strand
AAAAAAATGAAAAAAATGAAACCAATTCTGCGTTTTACCGTCAGCGTCGTATTTGTATTTTTAATCGGGACGGCGGTTTTTGCTCAATCGCAATCCACGACCGGACTAATTCAGGGAAACGTCGCCGACCCGAACGGCGCGGTCGTGCAGGGCGCGACGGTGACGGTCGGCAATGTTGACACGGGATTTGAAAGAACCGTGACGAGCAATTCCGACGGATTTTTCAGCGCACCGCTTTTGCCGCTCGGAAAATATCGCGTCACGACTGAAGCCGCAAATTTTACAAAAAGCGTTTTGGAAGGAATCGAATTAAGCGTTGGGCAGACGCTTTCGCTCAAAATAGATTTGAAAATCGGCGGCGCGGTCGAAACCGTTAATGTGACGGCGGAAGGTGTCGGCGTTGAAACGAGCCGAACGGAATTAAACACTTTGATAAACGAAAGATCGGTCGAAAATCTGCCGATCAGCCGCCGCGATTTCAGCAAATTCGTTCAACTCACGCCGGGCGTTTCAATTGTTCAAGGTCCCGACGGTGATGAAATCACGATCAACGGGCAGAAAGGAATTCAAAACAACTTTTCGATTGACGGCGCGGATGCGAACAATCCGTTTTTCGGCGAACAGCGCGGCGGTCAGCGTCCGGCGTTTACGATCAGTCTCGAATCAATCAAAGAATTTCAAGTAATTCCGGTCGGCGCGTCGGCTGAGTTCGGGCGCAGTTCCGGCGGTTTTATCAACGCCGTGACGAAATCGGGAACGAACGAATTTTCCGGCTCGGCTTTCGTGTTCTTTCGCAATCAGCGGCTTTCGAGCCAAAACCCGGACGCGGTAGCGGCTAATTTGCCGACCGAAGATTTTCGCAATTATCAATTCGGCGGCAACGTCGGCGGACCGATTGCCAAAGACCGCGCATTTTTCTTCGTCGCTTACGAACGCAACGACGGAAACAGCAGCAAACCGAACCGGATTGATCCGCGTCTCGTCAATATTTTCGCCACGCGGTTTGGTTCGCCGGGCGAACAGGGAATTATCAACCGCACGAACATCGCCGACGTTCTGCTCGGCAAACTCGATTTTCAGGTTAATCAAAACAATCTTTTGACCGTCCGCCACAATTTCAGCCGCGCCGAACAGGTCAACGGAACTTTCGACGTGCCGACGTGGGGCGTGAGCGCGAACGGGCGCGAAACGAACAAATCGAATTCGTTTATTACGCAGCTCGTGACGAATATTTCTCCGACTTTGCTCAATGAGTTTCGCTTCCAATACGCCAAAGAAGATCGTCCGCGTTTTTACGACGGTCCCGATTTGCCGGACACGACCATCGGAACTTTCGACGGCTCGCTTTCCTATCGCTTCGGTCGCCCGTTTTTTCTGCCCGTTCCGTCCGACGACGTTCGCCTTCAGTTGACCGATAATTTTACGGTCATTCGCGGCAATCACACGGTCAAATTCGGCGCGGACATCAACCGCGTCAGAATCTCGCAAACCTTTATTGGTTTCGCACGGGGACGTTATATTTTTGCCGCTCCGACGATAGATCAGGCGATTCAAGGTTTTACCGATTACATCAACGGCGTTAGCGCAGGCGGTCTCGCGCTTTATCTGCAATTTGCGCCGATTGGCAACCGCACGGTCGAAGAAGCCGGAACGCAGAGTTTCGTCCAATTTGAACCGGGCGTTTACGTTCAGGACAACTGGCAGGTGCGGCAAAACTTAACGCTCAATCTCGGACTGCGCTGGGAAGGACAATATAATTCCGAAGCGATAACGCCGCCGCAGGATACGCGCTACGGACAATTTTTGAATGATCCGCGTTTTCCGTCCGACGGAACAATTCCCGATTCGACTGACGGCTGGCAGCCGCGCGCCGGTCTGTCTTATTCGCCGGGCGATGACGGCAAAACCGCGATTCGTCTCGGAGCCGGACTTTATTTCGCGCGTATTCCCGGTTTGATTGTCGCCGGCCCGAGAAACACCGACGGCGTAATTGCCGGAAACATCTTTTTCGCTAATTTTCTGTGTCCGACGGTCGCCGTCTGCCCGCGTTTTCCGGGCGTTGTTCCGACCGCCGGATTTACGCCGTTTAATCCGGGCGTGGCGGTTTTTGCGAGAGACTTTAAAAATCCGCGCACGGTTCAATTCAGCGCAAGCGTCGAACGTGAAATCGTTAAAAATTTGAGCTTTTTAGTCGCTTACAATTACGCCCGAACGACTAATCTGACGGTTTTCGTCAATCGTAACGACCCGCGACTTTATAACGGCGTGGCGATTTTTGAACGCCCGAACGGTTCGGGAGTCGGCGAAATTCGCTCAACCGAAAGTTTCGGTAAATCGCTTTATCAGGGCTTAACTTTTACCGCCAACAAGCGTTTCTCCGACCGCTTTCAATTTCAGGCGAATTATCTGCTTTCGGTGGACAAATCAACCGATGATAACGAACGCGACCCGTTCAGTTTCCGCTACGCCGACCCGCGCGATTTCGACGCGGAATTCAACTTTTCCGACCGCGACCAGCGGCATCGTTTCAATGCGTTCGCCACATTCCAGTTGCCGTATGACATTTCGGTTTCGCCGATTGTGCAGTATCGTTCGGCGCAGCCGACTTCAGGTATCAATCGCGGCACATTTCCGAATCTGATTAAGCGCAACACGTTGCGGCTCGACAACGCTTTTTTCACCTTCGACGTGCGAACCTCGAAGATATTCAAATTCACGGAAAGAATCTCGCTCGAAGCGATTTTTGAAGCCTTCAACATTTTCAACAACCGCAACCAGCGAAGTCTTCCGCGACCGCTGACGTTCAATTTCGACGGAACGGTCAGTGCCGGATTCGGCGAACCGCGACAGGCGCAAATTGGTTTGCGTTTCAAATTCTAGGTTGTCGCTAGATTATTTGTTACGATAGCGGTAAATCACTTCGGATTTGCCGCTATTTTTAATTTGATTAATATTTATACTGGAAGCCGTTTCAAAAACCACTTTGCGCCCTTTGCGATTAACCTTTGCGTCCTTTGCGGTTAAAAATCTCGAAAAACTTAACCGCAAAGGACGCAAAGGCAATGCTAGGAACGCAAAGAATTATTTTTGAGATGGCTTCTAATATTTTTGGATGCCGCTAAAATCTCTCAACTCGGTTCGCAGCCTGAACGCTCTGCTTTGCGCGGGTTTTTTTCTGGCAGGAATTGCGACGGTTTTGATCGGACAAGTTTTGCCGATTCTGTCGCAAAAACTCGAAATCAACGACCGTCAGGCGGGAGATTTTTTTATCGCGCAGTTTGCCGGTTCGCTCGCCGGAACATTCGCTTCGACGTGGTTTGCGCGGCGCAGAAATTTCCTTTCGGCTAATGTTTTCGGGTGCGTTTTGATCGCTTCGGGCGTTTTATTTCTTAACTTTACATCGTTTCAAATCTGCCTGCTCGGCTTTTTCTTAAACGGCGTGGGCATCGGTTTGACGCTGCCGTCAATCAATATGTTGACGCTCGAAATAAACCGCGAGCGTCCGGCTTCGGCACTCAATATTTTGAACTTTTTCTGGGGTGTCGGCGCGATTTTAAGCCAGCCGTTTGTTGATGTTTTAAGTCGCGGAACAAATATTTTCATTCCGACTGCCGCGCTCGCCGCGCTTTTTATCATCGCCGCCGCAGTTTTCAGTCTGATGCCGCGTGAAATCGAACGGGATTTGCAAACGGTTGAAGAAAAAGATGTGGAAAATACTGCCGCGCCGCCGATTTGGACGAGTCCGATTGCGTGGATGATCGCTTTTTTTAATTTTATTCACGTCGGATTTGAAAGCGGAATGGGCGGCTGGCTGAAAACCTATACCGGACGTTTAAGCGACGCGCCGACCGACGTTTTATTTTCGCCGATACTTTTATATTTTTTGTTTTTCGTCGTCGGACGCGGAATCGCGCCGCTCTTTTTGCGCTTTTTAGACGAAAATAAACTGCTGATCTTGAATTTGTTAATGGTCACGCTCGGCACGATCATCATACTCTTCGCTCGTGACATTTTATTTTTAAGCGTCGGCGCGTCAATCGCCGGTTTCGGAACTTCGTCAATCTTCCCGACCAATCTTTCGCGTTTCAGCAAAACCTTTGGCGCAGCAGCGACCCGCCGCGCAACTCCGCTTTTTATCTGCGGAACTCTCGGCGCGGCGGCGACGACGTGGGCAATCGGTTACGCCTCAAGCTATTTCGGAAATCTGCGTTCGGGAATGTTCGTTTTATTGTTCAGCAGCGTGATTCTGATTGTCCTACAGACTTTTTTGACATTGCGAAAAAAGCGAAGCGAATCAATTTTGGTAACTTAATTCTACTTTGTCATATTGAAATTTCCTTCCCGTAAATAAAATTTAAAATTCACCTGCTATCACTTTGTTACATAAATTTGACTGCAATTTAACCATCGGGTAAAACTGCCGAAACCTTTTGTTCACGCCCGATAGTTATCCTTACTTTTCTCCGATCAAAACACTAATTACATTTGAACCCGAAAACGCCGGTTCCAAAATTACACTTTCAGTCTTTCTTGGGAGAAAAGTTAATTTTTAAGAGGAGTCAAACCAAAAAATGTTCAGGCATAAACTTTTTATCTACCATTTTTGCTTATTTACAATAATATTTGTCGGCAGTTCCGCGATAAGTCGGGGACAAACCGACACGGCATCCGTTACCGGACAAATTACTGACGCGCAGGGCGCGGTTGTCGAGGGCGCGCGCATCGTCGTAACCAATCAAGCCACTAATATTGCGGTGGAAACCACAACTAACGGCGACGGTTATTACACAATAACCAATTTGCGTCCGGGTTTGTATACGGTCGAATCATCGCAAACTAATTTCCAAACCAGTTCGCGCAAGGATTACGAATTAAACGTCGGACAGAAGGCGCGACTCGATTTCGCGCTTTCGGTCGGCGAAGCGACGGCGATTGTTGATGTCACGAGCGACAATCAATCGCAGTTGCAGCGCGAAGACGCGACAGTCGGCGCGGTCGTTGATAACCGGCGCATCACGCAATTGCCGCTGCTTCAGCGCAGTTGGGACGATTTGCTGTCGCAGGTCGCCGGTGTTCAGAATGACCCGTATACCGAACAGGGCGGCGGCACGGCGGCGGGCAGAACCGGCTCGGCGAACATTCACGGCGCACGTTCACTGCACAATAATTTTATTCTCGACGGGCAGGATAACAATTCAATCTCGACGAACGTGCAGGAATTTTCGACGCAGGTTTCGCGCCCGTCGGTTGACGCAATCAGCGAATTTAAGGTTGTGACATCGCCGTTTTCGGCTGAATACGGACGCGCGGCGGGCGGCGCAATTATCGTCACTACCAAATCCGGGACGAACGATTTTCACGGCGTTCTCTACGAATATCACCGCAACCGCGTTTTCGATGCCAACGATTTTTTCTCGAATCGCGTCGGGCGTGATCGTCCGCAGCGTGTGCAAAATCAGTTCGGCGCAAACTTGGGCGGACCGATTTGGCGCAACAAAGCGTTTTTCTTCGCCGATTACGAAGGCACGCGCATCCGTCAAGGTATTTTGCTGACCGGACAAGTTCCGCTTCCAAGCGAATTGCGCGGCGATTTTTCCACGCGGCTCGGAGCAAATTTGTTTGAAATCATCGCTCCGAACGCCAACGGGCAATGCGTCGGAACTGGTCAATTCGTCCGCACCGGACAGATTTTCAATCCGGCAACGACTCGTCCGAATCCGTGTTTTACGAGCGGAACAGCCGCTAATCCATATCAGCGGCTGGCGGTTATCCGCGACCCATATACCGGCAATATTATTACCAACATCAACCCGACGGCGGCGCGGCTGGCGGCGTTTTATCCCGCGCCGAATTTGCCGGGACGCGCCAACAACTTTGTTCGCACGCCCGGTATTTCCGACGACAACGACCGTTTCACAACCAAACTCGATTACAAATTAAATGCCGCCAACGACATTTTCGGGCGTTATTCTTACGGCAAGCGCGACCGTTTTCTGCCCGGTGTCTTCGGCGGAATCGCCGACGGCAGTGACAGTTCCGCGCGCGGTTTGACGACCGTGAAAAATCATTCGCTCCTTATCGGCTGGAATTATCTGGTTTCGCCGAGCGTCGTCAACCAATTTCGTTTCGGCTACAATTACGCCAACGCCTTCACCGCGCAAGAACCGTTCGGCGAAGGTTCGAGTTCGGAATTTGTTCCGGGAATCCCAAACGATCCGGTCGTGCAGGGCGGACTGCCGGCGATTTTGCTAACGACCGAAGGCTTTAATCCCCGTCTCGGTTCGGCGGATTTTAATCCGAAATTCCAAAACTCAAAACAATTTCAATTCAGTGACACGCTGACGTATATTCGCGGCGCACACACATTTCGTTTCGGCACGGAAATTTTAGCTCCGCTCAAACTCACTTTT
>JALYQJ010000552.1 GCA_030855875.1 Acidobacteriota bacterium | reverse complement strand
AAAAATTCGGACGCGCCGGAAAAATTATTACTTCACTTAACGGTTTCGTGCCGAAACCGAATACGC
The DNA here is from genome assembly GCA_030855875.1 of Acidobacteriota bacterium. GTDB lineage: Bacteria > Acidobacteriota > Blastocatellia > Pyrinomonadales > Pyrinomonadaceae > SXVE01. The sequence continues at coordinate 2,955 of JALYQJ010000552.1, read as the reverse complement.
CATTGCAATGGGATGCGATTTGCGACGAAAAGGAATTGAAACAAAAAATCAAATACGTCTGCAAAGGTTTGTCACGCATTCCGAACACGGAAGTGCGATTTATGTCAGCCAGAATCGCGCACGAACAGGCATTATTTTCGTCAGGCGACCGCCGCATTGCCAAAGTTATTGAATCGGCGGCGCGTTTGAAAGGAAATTTAAACGACGCTTTGCGCGAAACCGGCATTGACCCGAAATTTCACGTTTCGAGAGATCGTGAATACGGCGAATTCCTTCCGTGGTCAATCGTTGATTCGGGTTTATCGTTCGATTTTCTGAAAACCGAACACGAAAAAGCGCACGAAGCACTTTCTTCAAAACCGTGTCCGGCGGTAGAAAAATGCACGACGTGCGGCGTGTGTCCGACAACGTGGCTCGCCGACGCTTCGCCGGATTTGATTCAAATTCAACCGGCAAAAGTTCGTCAAGCTCTAGCTGCAATTTAACCTTTTAACAAAAACCCGACCGGCGTAGCGGTGTGATCAAATTCGTAATTATAAGTGAAAATACCAAACGGCAAAATATTAATCGGTTTTAGATAATAAACACGCGCCTGAATATTGCTGCCGTTTTGTTTGACATCTATAAAAGCATCGGTCGGCAAATTATTTTCCTTCGCCGCTCTTTGAAGTTTGAGTTTGACGAATTCCGTTGACTTCATACCGTTTGCCGGAGTAGCAAGTCCCTGCACAACCGCCTTCTGCATTTCCTGTTTAAAACTCTCGCTTTCATAGACGACCGGAATAAAATTTAATCCGGCGTTCCCGATTAAAAATAAGACGATTAGTGTTATCAAGAACTTTGTTCCGGCACTGCCGCGCTCGGATCGGCGATTTTTTGTTGCTTTTCTGTTCATTTTTGATATGCCTCTCAAATCCGACTATTTTGCCGGATTTATTTTTAGGAATGTAAAACTTTTTTGAGAGTTTTTAGTATGACTGAATTCGGAATGTCTTTGTCGGCGTAGATTTTCGGTTTTCCGATGCCTTCGAGAAGTATCCATTGGAGAGATTTTCCAACTGTTTTTTTGTCGAATTTGAATGCTTTGATAACTTCTTCGAGGTTGATGTTTCTAGTATCAGGCAAGTCACCGACACGATGGATAACATCGTTCAACAATTCTAATTCATTTCCATCTAAAATATCAAGCGTTTTTGAAAGCTCGGCAGCAAACAAAATTCCGTAGCCGACTGCTTCGCCGTGTTTGAAATATTTATAATCGGTAACTTTTTCGAGAGCGTGAGCAAGCGTGTGTCCGAAATTCAGGATTTTACGCGATTTCACATCGTTTCTGACAGAATTTTCTCTTTCATCCTGCTGCACGATTTTGGCTTTAAAACTCACCTGAGCGGCAATGAGTTTTATTAACTCGGAAACGAATTTTTCATCGGAATATTTCCTCCCAAAACTATTTAGCGAAAAATCGCGGAGAAAATCGCCGCTTTGATTGAAAAGTTTGTCGCCGGAAATTGCGCCTTGTTTGACGGCTTCGCAAAAACCGGCGATTAATTCCCTTTTCGGCAGAGTTTTAAGAACGGAAATATCAATCAAAACACCGTGCGGCTGATGAAACGCGCCGATTAGATTTTTGCCAAACCCGGAATTAACGGCGGTTTTTCCTCCGACCGATGAATCAATCATTGCTAGAAAAGTTGTCGGAATCTGCAAAAAGGCGATTCCGCGCTGGTAAATCGCCGCCGCGAAACCTGCCAAATCACCGACCACGCCGCCGCCGAGCGCAACGACCGAATCGGTTCTTGAAAGAGTATTACTACTGAAAAATCCGAGCGCATTTTCGAGCGAACGAAGATTTTTGTGTTTTTCGCCGTCCTTCATCAGCCAGACGAAAACTTCGTAACCCGATTTTTCCAAACTGTTTTGAACCGCTTCACCGTAAAGCCGAAATATTTTCCGGTTCGATGCGATTATGATTTTTTTCGTATTTTCCGGCAAAGAACTTTTTGCCCAAACGCCGCAATTAGCAAGCGTATCGTATCCGATTTCGATTTTATACCGATGCGTATTTGTGCCGAGCCGAACGGCGACCGTTTCGTAATTCATTGTTGGAATTGTGAAAGTTTTATCGGAAAAATGCAAAAGTCTTTCGTGTTAATAGTTTAACAGTTCGTACTGATTACCTGTAAAATACAGGTAATCAAGCAAGAAAAAGAACGCCGAAAAGCATCAGCGTCCTTTTTTGAAATTTGGGAATAATTTAATTATTCGGCGATTGCGCGACCAGAAAAACATCCCACGCCCAGCGTCCCACTTGTCCACCATGAGAATCTTTGACTTTCGCACGGTATTTGAATTTATTACCGAATTCGTCCGTGCGTTTCGATTCTTTGTAATCTAGTTCTATTAACGCTACGCTCAAAGATGAAAGCGTTTTCAGTTCGTTTGATTCCGAGATGCCATTATGATTGGTATCCTGCCACAAACGTAAACTGTTAAAAATAGAATCTTGATTGTTTATTTCCCCATCGCCGTTTCCGCCGTTCGCCGTTTTGTCGTATTCTGCTAACGCCAAGAAGCCGTTCTTCAATGTACCTGTCGGCGGCGCGGATTGTGGTGTGGCATTTCCAAATAACTCCGTGCCATTGTCAACAAAACCGTTACCGTTTCTATCCAAGACAAGCCAAGCGTCATCTGAATCGGCGGCTGTCCATCCGGTTCGAATTTGATTACTGCCGCTGTCGGGCGCGAACAAGACGCCGTTTTGAGCATCGGTCATCAGGAATCCATTGCCGTTTATGTCAATCAAAATGGGAGTCCAACAAGCTCCGCCGGTTGTGCAATGAGTACCTCCGCTCTCACGACACCCCGCGCAGGCGGGCGGAACACAATATGTTCCACCATCCTCCCAGAAAAACCAACCAGGTCCGTGTTGCAGTTCGCAGGAGGATTGTTGTGGAG
>JALYQJ010000534.1 GCA_030855875.1 Acidobacteriota bacterium | reverse complement strand
CGGTAATCTCGCTAATGTCGGCGCAAATAATTTGACCAACGCCACGGCAATCGGCGCGGGCGCGATTGTCTCGCAAAGTAATTCTTTGATTTTAGGCAATAACGTCAATGTCGGGATCGGCACTTCGACACCTAACTCAAAATTAACGGTTGTCGGTTTAATCGAAACAACGACGGGCGGAGTGAAATTTCCCGACGGCACAATTCAAACAACGGCGGGCGGCGGTGCGGGAGTAACCAGTCTCAACGGACTCACCAACAATGTAACGCTCGCGGCAGGAGCAAACATCACAATTACGCCGTCTGGCAACACACTAACATTCTCTTCAACAGGCGGCGGCAACGGCGGAATCCTGAATCAAACGACGCAGCAAGCTGGCGCGAATTTCAATATTGACGGCACGGGAACAGCAAATATATTCAACGCCGCGACGCAATTTAATTTGGGCGGGGATCGGATCCTGAGTGCGCTGGGGTCAAACAATCTTTTCATCGGGATCGGTGCCGGGCAGATGAGTTCGACGAGCGGCGGCAGAAACACCTTCGTCGGTGCCGGTGCGGGATTGAGTAATGTTTCCGGTGCCTTCAACGCCTTTTTTGGTGATGATGCCGGGCGAAACAGTATTGCCAACGAAAACGCTTTCTTCGGTTCGGGCGCGGGATCACGCAACACCTTCGGTCACCGAAATTCCATCTTCGGGGCGGCTGCCGGTAGTCTCAATCAAACCGGCACACATAACTCTTTTTTCGGGTTTTCGGCAGGCAACAATAATCAGGCGAGTCGAAACTCTTTCTTCGGGAACGAAGCCGGGGGCAGCAATCTGACCGGGGCAAACAACACTTTCTTAGGCGAAGCAGCCGGCGTCCGTAATGAGTCGGGATCGAACAATACTTTCGTCGGAAAATCTGCCGGAACCGCCACCATTCTGACCGGCAACGTCTCGGGCAGCAACAACACGCTTATCGGCGCAAACACAGACGTTCTGGCAGACAATTTGAACTACGCGACCGCTATCGGTGCCGATGCCCGCGTGAGCACCAGCAACACGGTCGTCATCGGACGCCCCGCTGATACGGTCAATATTCCCGGCACACTCACCAAAGCGGCAGGTTCGTTCAAGATTGACCACCCGCTCGACCCGGCAAACAAGACGCTCTCGCACTCGTTCGTCGAATCGCCGGACATGATGAATATCTACAACGGCAACATCACGACCGATGGAAAGGGAAAAGCGATTGTGATGCTGCCCGAATGGTTTGAGGCATTGAACAAAGATTTTCGTTATCAACTCACCGTCATCGGCACCTTCGCTCAGGCAATCGTCGCCAGAGAGATGCAGGGTAATCGTTTCACCATCAAGACCGACGCGCCGAGAATCAAAGTTTCGTGGCAGGTGACAGGTATTCGCAAGGACGCTTACGCCGACAGGCACCGCATCCCCGTCGAAGAAGATAAATCAGCCAGCGAGCGCGGCAGCTATCTTCATCCCGAAGCATACGCGCTGCCGAAAACCACGCTTTCACCCGGCAAATCGAAAGCGCAGCGGACACAGAAGAAAACGAAGCGGTAACTAATGTGCGGTAGACGGGACGCTTGCAATACAGTCAGAAAAAAGCAGGAGAAAATTATGAACAATCACAAGAATTTCAAACGACAATTATTTTCAATTCTACTTTCGATTTTCCTATTCGCCGTTTCGATTGCGGCGCAAACAACCGTGTTCACTTATCAGGGAAAACTAACCGATCCGGGAACGCCGCAGTCAATTTACCAGATGGAGTTTAAGTTGTTCGGCTCGACGGGCGGCGCAGACCAAATCGGCGCGACCGTCACGAACACGAATGTTTCGGTCAATCAAGGTGCTTTCACCGTTAATCTCGATTTCGGCGCGGCGGCTTTTGACGGCGCGGACAGATTTCTGGAAATTGCCGTCAAACGAAACGCGGGTGACCCGTTCACTATTTTCACTCCGCGCCCGAAAATCAATTCCGCGCCGTATGCGATAAAGAGCAAATCGTCCGAGACGGCAACCAATTCTACTCAACTCGGCGGCGTTGCCGCGAGCGAGTATGTCACGACGACGAACGTCGGAAGTTCTTTCGTCAACAATGCGACGACGCAGCAAACCGCCAACTTTAACATCAACGGCAACGGTTTTATCGGCGGCAACGTCGGTGTCGGAACGACAAATCCGGCAAGCAAACTGGATGTCAGAGGAAGTCTGACGCTTGAAGCGGGCGGCAGTCCCGCCATTTTTACGGCAGCATCGGGCGGCGAGCAGAACCGGTATCTGGCGCTTATCAACTCTCCGACGACTCAAACCGCATCGGGATTCAAAGCGGGCGGCATTTTGGTTTCAGACGACTATTTTTTCGCCAATCCGGGAAAAAACGATTTGATTGTTAAAGGCAGCGTCGGTGTCGGAACGAACAGCCCAACCGGCAATTTGGAGGTTCGCGGGTTTAGCTCGACTTTTCCGACAGCCAATTTTCGAGTTAGTACGACCGATGGCTTGACCGTTCGAAACGATTTCACCGTTACGGCAACCGGCGACGTCGGCATCGGCACAACTTTCCCGAGAAGTAAGCTGGAGATTATCGCTCAGAACGGTTTGTCAATTTCCGGGTTTCAGCCGTTTCTGACCTTACGCGATTCTAACGGCGGGAACAAAACCAGTTTTGTTCAGGGTGTTGACGGCGACGCCCTTTTGCTGACCAACAGTCGGGCGGCATTGGTTCTCAAAGATGTGAGCGGCAACGTCGGTATTGGAACCAGCACGCCGCTATCGAAGTTAACCGTGGCAGCGTCGGGTTATGGTTTTACGCAGACAAACGGAAACGTCACGGTTGGTTCTTATGTTGACGCAACTGTTGGTTGGTACGGCACAAAGTCGAATCATCCGCTCTCGTTTTTCACCAATGACAGCACGGCGCAAATGACCGTGGCGACAAACGGCAACGTTGGCATCGGCACTTCAACCCCCTCGCAAAAACTGGAAGTTGCCGGAACGGTTAAGACGAACATCCTCCAAATCACCGGCGGCTCCGATCTTGCCGAAAATTTCGAGTTTATCGAAGAGGTCAAACCCGGCTTAGTCGTCGCTATCGATTCCCGAAACGCCGGAAAATTAACGCTTGCCCGCGGAGCTTACAATCGCCGTGTGGCGGGAATTATCAGCGGCGCGAATAATTTGGCGGCGGGGATGTTGCTGCCGAATGTGAAAGAAGCGAAAAACTCGATGCCGGTCGCTTTGTCGGGGCGCGTCTGGGTTTATTGCGACGCGACGCGGCAGCCGATTAAACCGGGCGATTTGCTGACGAGTTCGACAATTCCCGGTCACGCGATGAAAGTCGTCAATTACACCAAAGCGCAAGGAGCGATTATCGGCAAGGCGATGACCGAATTAAAATCCGGCAAAGGTTTGGTTTTAGTTCTCGTCACGCTGCAATAACAATTGGAGGGAAAATTACTATGAAAAACAAAACAAAACTGTTTGCTCCAACTATTCTTTGTCTCCGGTTATTTTTGCTGCTGGTCGCGCTCTTTTGGTTCGCACCGCTGACGAACGCACAAGATTCTAAGCCGTCCCAAAAACTAATCATAAAACCAATTCCGGACGGCTACACAATAATTGACGGCGACATTGTGATGCCGAGTGAATTTGTCGAGGCGATATTACGCAAAAAAGACCAATCGCCTCTTGCTCCTGAAGCAACTTATCGCACGAATTTGTGGACAAATGGAATTATTCCGTTCGAGTTCCAAATTACTAATGCCCTGCCGTCCAACTGCCCGAACGCGACGCCGAGCGGCAGCGTTTCCTCCGCCAATCAAAGCGTGATGATAAGCGCGATGGCTGTTTTGGAGACGGTCGCAAACGGGAATTTTCAGCAGTGCGCGGGCGCAAGTTGTCCGAACGGCAGCCGCGTTCTCGTCCGTGACACGACCAACGACATCATTCGCAACGCCGCCAATAACTGCGTGAGCGGCGCGGCAAACAGTTCCCGAGTGGGGATGGTCGGCGGTCAGCAAATCATCAACATCGTCAGTTGGAACAGCCAATTTATCATCATCCACGAACTGCTCCACGCACTCGGTTTTTATCACGAACATATCAGACCGGATCGCAACACTTTTGTGCAAATTAACTGCGGCAATGTGCAGGGCGGTTGCGGCACAACCTTTTTTAACACCAACTTCTCGGTTCCCGGCGATGCCTCGGCTTACGGTTATTACGACTTCGACTCATTAATGCATTACAGCCAGTGCGAATTTTCCATTGACTGTCCGCCAGGCTCAAACTGCGCCTGCACCAATACGGTGATGACCGTGCTGGCGCCGAATCAAAGCCAGCAGACCTTAATCGGACAGCGAACGCATCTCAGCGTTTTAGATCAAGCCACTCTTTCATTCCTTTATCCATTCGACAATTGGCGTTTTCTTGACTGCACATACAACGGAAGTAACGGAGCGTCAGATGGCTCATTTCTGCGTCCTTACACGACGCTTGCCGCCGCGCTCGCCAACACGCCGGCGGGCGGGACAATCTGGGTTTTGAGAAACTGCTATTTTCAGGCGGCTGGAACTTACGGCAACCGGGTGACAATCAGAGCCGCGCCGGGCGTGACCGCGACGTTCGGTGGTTAATAGAAGAAGGTGCGGCGGAAAGGTCGGAATCAGTAGAAAATTATAAAAAGGAAAATTATGCGAATTATCAAAAATTATTTTCACCTCTCCGTTTTGGCTTGTCTGCTCATTTGTTTGTCGGCGAGCGTCTCTTGGGCGCAAACGACTGCATTTAGTTATCAGGGGCGACTGATTGAGGCGGGCAGTCCGGCAAACGGAAACTATCTAATGCAATTTAAACTTTTCGATGCCGCCGGAACGCAAACGGGAACGACCCTGACCGATGTTGCCGTTTCGGTCACGAACGGCGTTTTTAACGTGACGCTCGATTTCGGAAGCGCGGTTTTCACCGGTGAGAACAGATTTTTGGAGGTTTCCATCAAAAAACTTCAATGCCGGAGCGACGTGGGATTTACCGAACGGCGGTCAGGCGAATGTTTCGGTTGACGAATTGTTTTGGATGGGCGGAGATTTAATTGCCGCAACGCACGGGCGCGGATTATACCGGGCATCGGGCGGGATTTATGTGGACTGCAATTATACCGGAGTTCAGTTGGGCACGTTCAACCAACCATTCAAAACCGTCAACGCTGCTATAAATGCCGCGACTTCGTATCTCCCGATCTGGCTTAAACCGTGTAACTACAATGAGCCGATTACCACCAGCAAGCGGCTGGAGATTCGCAGTCTTGGCGGTTCGGCGACAATCGGAAGACCATAGAAGATTAATCTTCGCCCAAATTTTTAAATTCAAAAATTTGCAGCGCGATTTTGTAAAAGGAGAAAACAAGCAATGAAAACCAGCATAGTTAAATTTGTGGCAGCGTATTTAATTTTATTTTTATCTATCCTCGTGCCAGCCCAAACGGGCGGCAATTTTACCATCACCGAATCAGTCATCGCGGGCGGCGGTGGTCAAACTTCGACGGGCGGCACGTTTTCGCTCGATGGCACCATCGGGCAACCCGCTGCCGGCGGTGCGCTCGAAGGTTCGCCGTTTGCTGTAACGAGCGGCTTTTGGAACTTCGCCGCCGCCGCGCCGCCTGCCGTCACTTTTGAATCTGACGTGGCGGGCAGACCGCACGGCGACACTTCGATTCAATCGAACGATGTCGTGCAGGTGCAGCGTTTTCAAATCGGTCTCGAACAGCCAAATCAATCGAACGAATTTCAACGCGCCGATTCCGCTCCTTTCACTTCGCGCGGCGACAGCTTGATTCAATCGAACGATGTCGTTCAGGCGCAGCGTTATCAAATCGGTCTCGACATCAAACAAAACGCTAACGGTCCGACTGCTCCCGCTGCGATGCGTTTGCCGGAAGAAGCGGCAGCCGAAGCCGCTAAACCCTATTCGGAAAATCAGGCGGGAGCAGCACCGCGCGAGGTGCGAGTCGAAAGCGTGACTTCGAGTGCAGGTCAGACGGTCGTCGTCAATATTCTTGTGGATGCCTTAGGCGATGAATCCGGCTACGGCTTTCAACTGAATTTCAATCAAATGATTCTGACTAATCCGTCGGTGATGATCGGAACTGCCGGCGGCAGCAGGTTCTGCAACACGACGACGGTTGCCGGACAGATCACCTGTTCGGTCAATAACTTCCCCAACAACAATCCGACGAGCAGCACCGATCAAATCGGCGAGATCGCGGCGGGCAACAATCAACTGCTGGTCAAGGTGACATTCACGGTGGCGACAGGAGCATCTGCGGGAGTCGTGCCGGTAACGATCTCGAACGTCAATGCGTCGAACGATGCGGCACAGAATCTGACACCGATCACGGCGACGAGCGGCACGGTGACGATTGCCGGACCGACGGCGGCGAGCGTGTCAGCCGGCGGGCGCGTGACAACTGCCGGAGGACGCGGCATTCGCAACGCACAAATAACAATCACCGATTCGAAAGGAATATCGCAGACGATTCGCACAGGCGCGTTCGGTTATTATCGCTTTGAAGATATAACGGCGGGCGAAAATTATATTTTTATTATTTCTGCCAAACGCTTTACGTTTAGACAAAATGCACAGGCTGTTTTTATCATTGAGGAAAGAAACGACATTAATTTCGTTGCTGATGAATAGCGGCAACGATTGAATTGGCTGTTTTGATTGGCTAATTCTCCAATTCCAGGATGTCCGCAATCACGTCTTCGCCGTTACGGTTCGATAAGTTTTCGGAATTCTTCACGGTCGAATTATCAGATTGCGTTGCCGCGAATTGCTTTTATTATAATTTTTATCCTTTGAGGTTCAGCAATATAATTGCGAACTGAATTTTGCTTCAAAAAAATGATTAAATGTTTATTTGCCGACAACTGTATCAAAAACCGCCAACGAAATTGACGGTTTACAAAGAAATCCAATTATAAAACAAATTACTCCTTCGGGCTGTGTTTGATAAAAGCGGCTTCGCGCAAGTAGACATTCAATTCGCAAATATCTTTGACGTAATCACCGATTCGTTCGAGATGTTTGGCGACAAACAGAAGATGCGCCGCGCTGGTTGTCGCTTGCGGATTGTCAATCATTATTTCTATCAATTCATCAAAAACGCGGTGATAACATTCATCAATTTTCTTGTCTCGCTTGATGACTTCGCGCGAAACTTCTGCGTCTTCCGAAGTAAAAGCATCAAGTGCGGTGCGAAGCATTTCCGCCGCGATCTGCGCCATCAGCGGCAAATCAATGTAATTTTTTAGCTGCGGTTCGTTGTTGAGTTTCAGCGCGGCTTCGGCGATGCTTCCGGCGTGATCGGCGATGCGTTCCAGAATCGGCGTAATTTTGGCGACCGAAATAACAAACCGTAAATCGTGCGCGGCGGGCTGCTGAAGTGCGAGAATCTCGACGCTCAGACGGTCAATCTCAAGCTCCATCTGGTCAATAATTTCGTCTTCATCCAAAACCTTTTTGGCGAGTTCGCTGTCACGCGCCGTCAGAGACTGCATCGCGCGGTGCAGCGCGGCTTCGGTCGTTCCGCCGAGCAGCAGAATCTTGTCGCGTAAAAGGTCGAGTTGTTGGTCTAGTAAGCGATTTTCCATTTCTAATTCTTCTAATTTAACATTTAAATTCAGGATTTAGGATTCAGGATTTAGGATTCAGGATTTAGGATTTGTAATTCTGAATCCTGAATCCTAAATCTTCCTATCCGAATCTTCCCGTAATGTAATCTTCCGTCAGCTTTTCGTCCGGGTTAGTGAACATTTTTTGCGTCGGATTGTATTCAACCAGTTTGCCGAGCATAAAAAACGCCGTTTTGTCGGAAACACGCGCCGCCTGCTGCATATTATGCGTCACGATAACGATTGAATACTGTTTTTTCAGCTCGACGACGAGTTCTTCGATTTTTTGCGTCGCAATCGGATCGAGCGCGGAAGCCGGTTCGTCCATCAAAACGACTTCCGGCTGAACTGCCAGAGCGCGGGCGATGCAAAGCCGCTGTTGCTGTCCGCCGGAAAGCCCGAAAGCAGAAGTGTTGAGACGATCTTTTACTTCGTCCCAAAGCGCGGCATCGTAGAGCGCTTTTTCGATTCTTTCCTGCATATCCGCTTTATTTTTGTGAATTCCGTTGATGCGGATGCCGTAAGCGACGTTTTCGTAAATTGACTTCGGAAACGGATTCGATTTCTGAAAAACCATTCCGACCTTGCGCCGCAAAGCCACGACATCGGTTCCCGGCGCGTAAATATTTTCGCCGTCAATCATCACCGTTCCTTCCGCACGGGCAATCGGAATCGTATCGTTCATCCGATTTAACGTGCGTAAAAATGTGGATTTGCCGCATCCCGACGGACCGATAAAGGCGACCACCTGACGTTCGGGAATTTCAAGCGTAATATCGTAAAGTGCCTGCACTTTGCCGTAATAAAAATTTAAGTTTGAAATGCTGATTTTGCTTTGCATTATTTAGAAAAAATAAAAAAACTTTCGTTAAAATTTTTTGCGCGTCAAAAAGCGGACTGTAATATTTATCAATAAAATAAGCCCGACCAGAATGAGCGTCGCCGCCCAAGCCATCGCGTGTTCGACTTCAAACGGTCCGGTCGCGTAATTAAAAATCTGCACGGTCAGCGATGCCATCGGCTGATCGAGATAAACGTTGTAAAAGCGGCTGTTCAGCGCGGTAAAAAGCAGCGGCGCGGTTTCGCCCGTGATTCGAGCAATCGCCAGCATCGCGCCGGTCGCAATTCCGGTCGAAGCGGCGGGCAGAATAATATTCCAGGTCACGCGCCACTGCGGTGCGCCGAGCGCGAGCGCACCTTCGCGCATCGAGTTCGGCACGAGCCGGAGCATCTCTTCGGTTGTGCGGGCGACAATTGGAATCATAATCACCGCCAGCGCGAGTCCGCCCGCCAAACCCGATTGTCTGCCCATCGGCAAAACGACGAGCGTGTAAATAAAGATTCCGACGATGATCGAAGGAACGCCGATCAGAGTGTCGGCGACGAATCTGACGATTTTTCCGAACCAGCCGCCGCCGAATTCCGCCAGATAAACGCCCGCCGCGATTCCGACCGGCAAACCGATAACCGCCGCGAGTCCGGTCATCAAAGCCGAACCGAGAATAGCGTTCCCGATGCCGCCGCCTTCGCCGACCGGCTTCGGCGTGTCAATCAAAAACTGAACACTCAGCGACGAAAAGCCGCGCACCGCGATATATGAAATGATAATCAATAAAATCGCCACTACGAAAAGCGCACAGGCAGCAGTCAGCGTCGTCATTACCGCACTAACGAATTTTCTGCGGCGATCAATTTGTGAATCTATATTCGACATTAAAATTCAGGATTCAAGATTCAAGATTTAGGATTTGGGATTTAGGATTTGTAATTCTGAATCCTGAATTCTGAATTCTAAATAATCTCAAGTGTGTTTCGCGCCGCTCGTGCCGCTTGCCATGCCGAGAATTAAAAGTTTTGCCAGCGCGTTGACGACAAAGGTCACAAAAAACAAGACCAGACCAATTTCAATCAATGCGCTCATATAAATTTTGTCGGTTGCTTCAGCAAAATTAGCCGCCAAAAGCGAAGCAATCGTGTTTGCCGGTTCAAACAGCGATGCGGAAATCTGCGCCGAATTTCCGATGACCATCGTTATCGCCATCGTTTCGCCGATAGCACGTCCCAAACCCAAAACGACCGCGCCCGCAATTCCCGATGCCGCGTTGCCGAGAACAATTCGCGTCGTTTCCCACTTGGTCGCGCCGAGCGCGAGCGCGGCTTCACGCTGCGTCGTCGGCACAGCTTCTAAAACGTCGCGGACGACCGCCGTGATAATCGGCGTTATCATCAATGCCAGAATAATTCCGCCGGTCAGCATTCCGATTCCGGTCAAGCGTCCCTGAAAAAGCGGCAAAAATCCGAGCGTGTTTTGCAGAAAAACTCCAAGATAATCGCGGATAAACGGAGCCAGCACGAAAATTCCCCACAGTCCGTAAACTACCGACGGAATCGCCGCCAGTAATTCGACCAGAAAACCGATTGGTCGGGCGAGTTTTTTCGGTGCCTGCTCGACCAGAAAAATGGCGATGCCGAGCGAGATCGGCACGGATAGAACGAGCGCGATGAGCGACGAAACGACCGTTCCGTAAATAAACGGCAGCGCGCCGAAATCTTCCTGCGCCGGTTTCCATTCTCTGCCCGTCAAAAAACCCAGCCCGAACCGTTGAATCGTCGGCAGAGAATTTTGCACCATCATATAAAGCATCGCCACGACAATCAGCAAAATGCTCGCCGCCGCGATAAACAAGATGGTGCGAAATAATTTATCGCCGATTGCGCCTGTCTGTGCCATAACTTTATTAGTAGAGAGTAGAGAGTAGAGAGTGGAGAGATAAGAAATCAAACGACACAAACTTATTTTTACTCATCTCTCTCTTATTTCTCTTCATTTATTTACTCTCTACTCTCTACTCTCTACTGTCTCAAAGTTTTACCGCCCGCCGTCATCGAATTGATTTTCGCTTCGACTTTTTTGACGACTTCCGCAGGAAGCGGCGCGTAGTGCAAATCTTTTACGAATTTTTCGCCGTCGTGCGTCGCCCACCATAGAAAGTCGGCGAGAACTTTACCCTTCGCCGCGTCGGTTTGATCTTTGTAAGCCAAAACGTATGTGTAACTCGAAATCGGATAAGCGTTTGCACCTTCAGCATCCGTTATTTGAACGCGCAAATCTTCAGGCATTTGTGCAATTGATCCCGCCGCCGCCGCTGAAACGCCTTCCAAAGAAGCCTCGACAAAATTTCCGGCTTTATTTTTTATGTGCGCGGTCGGCACATTATTGGCTTTGGCAAAAGTCAGTTCGACATAGCCGATTGAGTTCGGCGTTTGTTTGACTTGTCCCATCACACCATCGTTGCCTTTCGCGCCGACTCCAACGCCCGTTATCCAACTCGGCTGTTTGTTTGTGCCGACTTTTTCCTTCCACGCCGGAACTGTTTTTGAAAGGTAATCGGTAAAAACCGCGGAAGTTCCGCTCGAATCGGCGCGATAGATCGGAAGAATATCAGCGTCCGGCAGATTCAGATTCGGATTGTCTTTTTTGATGCGCTCGTCGTTCCATTTTTTGATGCTGCCGAGATAAATGTCCGCAATCGTTTCGCCGGAAAGTTTGAGCGGTTCTTTTACTTCCGCCAGATTGTAAGTCAAAACAACCGCGCCCAAAACAGTCGGAATATGCAGAATTTCGCCGCCCGCGCTTTTCAAATCTTCGTCGCTCATCGGATCGTCCGACGCGCCGAAATCAGCGGTTTTCGACAAAAGAGCTTTTTGTCCCGCGCCCGATCCGGTTGACTGATAATCAATTTTGACGTTGGGGTTTATCTTTCCATATTCGCTCACCCATTTTTCATAAATCGGTTTTGGAAAACTCGCTCCAGAACCTTGCAGACGCATCGCGCCGCCGCTGTCGGTCGAACCGCCGCCGTTTGATTGTCCGACCGGCTGACCGCTGCAAGCCAAGCCGAAAATTGCGACCGACAATAAAAACAGACTGATAAATTTTCTTCTGAAAAAGATTTCATTAACCATTAAATTCTCCTGCAATTTATAATTTCGTTTATTGTGTTTCTTATAAAATATGTGCGGAAATATTTGCAAAACAATATCTTAAACGGTTTTTTATTATCGAATTTGCTTTCGATTATAGTCTAAAGGTTTGTTTATTGCAGGTTAAATTATACTTAATTTTTCCGGCTCGTTAATTTTCGCCGCTAAAGATTTAACATTTAAGTAACATTGTTCTAACATTGCAGTCATACCATTTGTAATTCTTGAGAAAATTCGGCTGATTGGTTTGTTCCGGTTCGGGAATATTCTGCCGTCTGAAATGCGTAAAATATTAGTGTGTAAAAAAACTATGGACTTATTAAACGAATTAGGAACTGATCTGGCATTGGCTTTTTTAGTGGAAAAAAGACACACCTCGAAAATTGACGCGAAGGAAGCTCTGGCTCTAATCGCTAAAGTCAGAAAGGTTTTACAGCCGGTTTCCATCGCGCCGGAAATTCGTCAAAACAAACTGTCCGGCAAGAAGAAACTTGCGATCTCCTGCTGAATTATTCAAATTTCAGTCTTTCTCCATTAGATCGCTCCGATCTAAACAAATACCTTTTTTCTAAAAAAATCAAAATTCATCAATCGGCTCTGACTGAATCTCAGATTCAAACGCCTTTGCTCCTCTTCGTTTTCGGCAAACTTTCAACATCATTTTTTACATCTCAGATACGCTTTTCCGGTCTGTATCGCATATGATATATGAGCGTTTGGACGAATTTGATGAAAAAACTTTGGGGGAAAAATGAAAAATCATAATTTGGGGAAAAATTTAACTGTTTTGATGATGTGGGGCGTGATGCTCGTTTTGCCGGTTGCAGCAATCGGGCAAACGCGCATCACAATGCCGAAAAACAAATACAAGATTCAGGACGACGTAAAAATCGGACAACAGGCATCGGCGGAAGTTGAAAGACAAATGCCGGTTTTAAACGACCCGGAAGCGACGCGCTATATTCAGATGGTCGGCGAACGTCTGGTCAACGGCATTCCGGCGCAGTTTCGTCAACCGGCTTTCGATTACCGGTTTAGAATCGTCAACGCACGTGACATCAATGCTTTTGCGCTTCCGGGCGGTCCGATGTATGTCAATCGCGGAATGATTGCAGCGGCGCGCAGCGAAGGCGAGATGGCGGGTGTAATGGCGCATGAAATCTCGCACATCGCTTTGCGGCACGGCACTTCGCAGGCGACGAAACAAAGTAATCCTTTAAACCAAATCGGAAC